>DAIREI010000100.1:0-6041 GCA_036795675.1 Bacteroidales bacterium | reverse complement strand
CTAAGAACTAAGAGTTGGCGCGAAGCGCACTAATATTCATTACAAAGGTAATGAAAAAACGAAATTGAAGGAAGAAAATTAACACAAATATTTACTGCTAATATGGCAAAAATTGCATTCATAGTACCACCGCTCACCGGGCATTACAACCCCACCCTTAGTTTGGGAGCGGGACTGATAGAAAAAGGGCATGAAGTGAGTTGGATTGCCCTCGACCACGACAATATCGACAAAAAACTACCCGAAGGCAGTAAGTTTATTCCGGTTCCTCTTATTATAAGGGAAGAAAACAAGGAGAAGCACGATTTGGTGACCGATACGCTGCAAGGCGGAACCGTGCATGGCATAGAAAGCATAAAATACCTCTACGAGCATGCCATGACGCCCTTCAATATCTATATGTACGAGAAAATTATGACTGCTTTAGACGAGAATCCGATGAATTTAATCATCGTAGACAAGCATTTACTTGCAGGAGCCGTGGCAGCCGTAAAAAAAGGCATTCCTTATATCACATCGGTTTCGTCGCCGGCCTCTATACAAGAGCATAGCTTGCTGCCTCAAATCTCGCAAATGGAAGTCGACCATGTGATTGCTTTCCAGCAACAAGTAGGAATAGAGGGCGATGAGCGGCTCGACAACTCCAAACTGATGTGTCTGGTTTACACCTCCCAGCTTTTCTTCGGCGACTATGATGTGCCCGACTACTATCAATTTATCGGCCCCGTAATTAATCCCAAGCGCGACAACATTGATTTCGATTGGGAAAAATTTAATCAAATGCCCGGCAAAACCAAACTATTGGTGTCGGTGGGAACCACCTTCAGCCCCGAAGCCAACCGCATGTTCTTCAACAAAGTGGCCGAAGCCCTCGGCGATGGAGATTACACGGTAGTGGCCATCTCGGATAAAGAGAACTTCGATCATATTCCCGATAACTTCATCGTTCAGCGGCGGGTTCCCCAATTAGATCTCCTACCCTACATGGATATGGTAATCTGCCACGGCGGATTCAATACGGTGAGCGAGACTTTGTTAAACGCCAAGCCTATTGTGGTGCTTCCCAAGGCCTACGACCAATCGTACGTTTCGTCGAAGATAATGGAAAGCAATACCGGTATCCGCCTCAATTTCAACCGTTTCAAGCCCCAGCATCTGCGCGAAGCCGTAGAACAGATCATTTCCGACGGTAGTTTTGCCGAGAATGCCGGGAAAATAAAGCAATCGCTCATCCAGGCCGGCGGAATAGCCAAAGGAGTGGAATTAATAGAGAGTGTATTGCCATAGGACGCAATTTTAACATGATATATTTTCGTATTCAACGATATTATTGTTAATTTGCATAAAAATAGAACTACTTTTTGACACCGCTGTATTGCCGATGATAAAAATAAGGAATTTGAATAAAACCTACCATGGAGCATCGCCCCTGCATGTGCTGAAGGGAATAGACATGGATGTGGAAAAAGGCGAATTCCTTTCCATTATGGGTGCATCGGGGTCTGGCAAGTCCACTTTGCTTAATGTGCTGGGCATACTCGACGACTACGACAGCGGTACTTACTATCTGGACGATGTGCTGATACGCGATTTGAACGAGACCCGCTCGGCTCGTATCCGCAACCGCAAGATAGGCTTTGTTTTCCAGTCGTTTAACCTTATTTCTTTCAAGAATGCTTTGGAAAATGTGGCCCTGCCGCTTTATTACAAAGGAGTTCCCCGCAAAAAGAGAAACAACATGGCCATGGAATACCTCGAAAAGATGGGATTGGACAGCCATGCCGATCATTTACCGAGCGAACTGTCGGGCGGACAAAAGCAACGGGTGGCCATTGCGCGCGCACTCATCTCGCAACCCAGCGTAATCTTGGCCGACGAGCCTACGGGAGCGCTCGACAGCGCCACTTCGGAAGAGGTGATGCGCCTGCTCAGGCAAATTAACCGCGAAGACGACATTACCATGCTTATCGTAACCCACGAGCAATCGGTAGCGGAGGCCACCGACCGCATCGTTCATATCAGAGACGGAATAATAGGAATAGACACGAAATATAAATCATTACAATATGGCGGCAAATATCAACGGCGACTACACTCATAAAAAATCAAAATCGAAGAGGGTTCAGGCGCTGCTGCTGGATATATTCATTATTCTGGCGGTGGCAAGTCTGGTGGTCTTGTGGCTCGATTCGAAAGACCCGAAGATTGAGTACGAAGTGCACGAAGTAAAAAGAGGCAATATAGAGAACGTAACCTTGGCTACGGGAAAGATTTCGCCCCGGAATATGGTACAGATCAAGCCTCAGATATCGGGGATTATAGCCCGCGTGATGAAAGAACCCGGCGATAAGGTAACCGTTGATGAGGTAATAGCCTCGATAAGCGTAGTGCCCGAGATGGCCTCGCTCAATGCGGCACAGGCACGGGTAGAAGTGGCCGAAATCAACTTTGCCCTGGCTCGCGACAATCACGACAGGCAACGCATCCTTTACGACAAGAAAGTAATATCGAAGCAGGAGATGGACAGATACGAGGCCGAATACAAAAAGGCTCAGGTAGAGATAAACAACTCGCGCGATAACCTGCAAATCGTTCGCAGCGGCGTATCGATGAGCACCGGCGGACATACGCGCGTACGATCTACCATCAACGGCACGGTGCTGAATGTGCCCGTGAAGGTGGGAACGTCTGTAATACAGTCCAACAGCTTTAACGACGGGACGACCATCGCCACCGTTGCCGATATGAGCGATATGATATTTGTGGGTAACATAGACGAGACCGAGATTGATAAAGTTTACGCCGGCATGCCGGTCATTATCACCATAGGCGCATTAGAAAAGCGGGCTTTCGACGCCCAACTGGAGTACATCGCGCCCCAAGGTGTGGAAATAAACGGAGCTATCCTCTTCGAGATAAAAGCAGCGGTAGATATTCCCGAAGATGTTACCATCCGCGCAGGCTATAGCGCCAATGCCGAAATGGTTTTATCGCGGGCCGCAGACGTGCTTGTCATCCCCGAAAGCTGTGTGCATTTCAACGAGGAAGAGATGCCCTACGTTTACGTATATTATAAGGATAAAAACGGAACCAATGTTCCCGAAGAGTGCTACGTAACCTTAGGATTGTCCGACGGCGTAAACGTGGAAGTTGCAAGCGAGTGCCTCGAAGAAGGAAGTATTATTCGCGGCAACGTGAAACCGTAGAAACAGTTATCAATTATCAGTAAACAGTTATCAGATTGAATTATTGAATCTTTGAATTATGAAATTATTGAACAAAATAGCTCTCGCTTTTCTTCTGCTCTTGGCAATCTCTCCCGCTTTTGCCCAAAAGTGGAGCCTGAACGATTGCATCGATTACGCGATTAGGAACAACATAGAAATTAAACAGCAGCAGTTGCTGGTCGACAACTCGGAGGTGCAACTGGCCTTGAGCAAAACCGCCCGCTTGCCCGACATCAACGCCGAATTGGGGCAGGTATTCACCTTCGGGCGGGTGCCGGCCGAAATACAGATCAACCAAAACCTGGATTTGGCGCATACCTCGGTCTCGCTCTATACGTCTATCCCCATTTTTACGGGCTTTAAGATCAATAACGAAGTAAAGCGCGACAAACTCAGTTTGCAGGCTGCCACCGAGGGGCTGAAAAAGGCCAAAGAGAATATGGAGCTGTACATTACCTCGCTCTATTTGCGATGCTTGCTCGATAAAGAGATCATAAACATCTACCAAGAGGTGATAAAGCTTACCGATCAACAACTGAGGCAAACCGAAACGCTGGTAATGGCAGGCGTAGTGCCCGAGTCGCAACTCTTCGACATCAAATCGCAAATGGCCAAAGACGAGCTTAACCTTGTTACGGCCGAGAACGAACTCACCCTGTCGCTGCTCTATCTGGCGCAAGCCTTAAACCTGAAGAACCTGAACGGATTTGACATCCTGGAACCCGTAACCGGTGAAGACGTGATACTGGACAACATGCAAAGCCTATCGCTCACGCCCGACCAGATTTACGACATCGCCCTCGGCATAAAACCCCATGTGCGCGAAGCCGAATACAACGTCGACGCCAGCCGCACCGAGATAGCTATTGCCAAGTCGTACTATTACCCCACCATCAGCCTGGGGTTCTCAATCAGCAGCATGTATAATTACATCTACAAAAATCAGGATATAAGCTCGCCCTTTACGCTGGGCTACCAAGCCGGTGCGCAGGCGCAGATAGCCGAGTCGTATTATTGGCCCGACCTTGACGTGAGCGCCTCGGTGAGCGGTATGATGAACTTCTTCAGCGACAGCCGGCTCAACAACGACCCCTTTTTCACCCAACTCAACGATAACCGCAACGAGCTGATTGCGCTCACCATGAAAATACCTATCTTCAATTGGGGAAAGACCGGGAAAAAGGTGCGCCAGGCCCGGATAAAGATGACCGACAGGATGCTTGTGCTCGACAACGTAAAGCTTTCGCTCTATAAAGAGATACAAGAGGCCTACACCGGCGCCGTAACGTCGCGAACCAAATACCAGGCCACCGAAAAAGCCGTGCGCGCCGCCCAGGAGTCGTACGATTACGCCGTGCTCCGCTACGAAGTAGGCAACATGACCGTATTTGAGTACAACGAAGCCCAGGCCAAGCTCTTCAACAGCCGCACAGAGCAGTTATTGGCCAAGTACGACTTTATGTTTCGCGCAAAAATACTCGACTTTTATAAAGGCGAAAGCCTTTATAAAACTAAGAACTAAGAACGAAGAGATAAGAGTTGCGCAATGCAAAGCCATTCTTAACTCATAATTCATAATTCACCTATGGCTTTCCTGGAAGAGATAATCCCCACCATCAGCAAAAACAAGCTGCGAACGGCGCTCACCGCTTTCTCGGTGGCTTGGGGTATTTTCTTGTTCATCATGCTATTATCCTTCGGCAACGGGCTGAAGAACGGCGTGATGGACAACTTCGAAGGCCGCGCCAAAAACTCCATCGTACTCTCGCCGGGGCGCACCTCGGTCGGCTACGACGGATTTGCACCGGGAAGGCAGATTAAGTTTACCGACGACGATTACCGCTTTGTGGCAAACGACTTGGCCCATGTCGTCAAAGCCAGCCCCCGCATAGTAGAGCAGTCGCTCATCTCCTACGGAAAAGAATTCGGAACCTGGAACCTGGAAGGCGCCAATACCCACATGGCCGAGATACGAAACGTAGTGATGGCCCCCCGCGGCGGACGCTTTATCAACCAGATGGACATCGACGAGCGGCGCAAAGTAATCGTTATCAACGAAGAAATGCGGCGCATACTCTTCAAGAGCGAAAATCCCTTGGGGAAATTCATCTCCGCCGGCGACATCATGTACGAAGTAGTAGGCGTGTACGACAAAACCAACCGTTTTCAAGACCGCTACGAAGCCTACATCCCCATCAGCCTGGCGCAAATGCTCTATACCGAGGGCAATGAGTACGATTATATCGACTTCCTCGTCGAGGGCTTAAACACCAAGGAGTTGAACGAACAGTACAACTTCTACCTCCGGCAAAAAATGGGCGAAAAGCACCGCTTCGATCCTACCGACCGCTCGGCGCTCTTCATCCGCAACACCTACGAGCAAGCCGTGCAAGCCACGCAGGTGGTGCGCCTCATCGAAGTATTCATACTCATCGTGGGCGCCGCCTCACTCCTGGCCGGCATCATGGGCGTGAGCAACATAATGATCATCACCGTAAAAGAACGCACCCGCGAGATAGGCATCCGCAAAGCCATCGGCGCCGAACCCGCCTCGGTGGTATCGCAAATCGTGTCTGAATCTACCTTCATCACCGCCGTAGCCGGATACATAGGCCTGCTTATCGGCATCGGGCTTACCGATTGGATAGACAGCGTCCTCACCAAGCAAGCCGAAGCCACCGGCTTCATCGTCTTCAAGAACCCCCAGGTAGACCTGGGCATGGTGGCCGCCGTTACACTCATTATCATCACCTGCGGCGTAGTATCGGGACTGATTCCCGCCCTGCGTGCAGCCAAAATAAAACCGATAGAAGC
>DAIREI010000099.1:0-6058 GCA_036795675.1 Bacteroidales bacterium | reverse complement strand
AGAATGGCCGGGAAAATCCCTTTAGTGTGGCTAAAAAGCCTTTGTGTTCTTTCGTTTTTTCCATTCGACAAAGATAAGGAAAAGTTGTAAAAATAAGGTTAATTAATAATCGCATCTCGCTATTTTGTTTATCTTTGTTGCTTTAATAGCATATATACTTATGGTGCAAAAAGAGTTAGACACACCCGATTATATATTCGAATCGAGCTGGGAAGTATGCAATAAGATAGGCGGCATTTATACGGTCCTCTCTACCCGGGCAAAAACGCTTCAGGATATTTTCAAAGACAACGTAGTCTACATCGGCCCCGATGTTTGGAAAGAGAAAGACAATCCCGATTTTGCAGAAGACAATACCTTACTTACCGAGTGGCAGGTTCACGCCGTAGAGCAAGAGCAACTGCAAGTGCGGGTAGGCCGGTGGAACGTACACGGCAATCCTATAGTAGTCTTAGTCGATTTTGCGCCTTTCTACCAGATAAAAGACACCATTTATTATGATATGTGGGAGCGCTTCGCCATCGATTCGCATTCGGCCTACGACGATTACGACGAAGCCTGCATGTTTGCCTACGCTGCCGGCAAGGTGATGGAGAGCTTGTATCATTACCTGAAACTGGAAGAGAAGAAAGTGGTGGCCCACCTCAACGAGTGGATGCTGGGTATGACCGTGCTTTACCTGCGCCAGAATGTACCCGGTATAGCTACCGTATTTACCACCCATGCTACATCGGTAGGCCGCGCCATTGCAGGCAACAACAAGCCGCTGTACGACCGGTTCTGGTTTTATAACGGCGACCAGATGGCTAAAGAATTGAACGTGCAAGCCAAACATGTATTGGAAAAGAGCGCAGCGCATCATGTGGATTGCTTCACCACGGTAAGCGAAATCACCGCCAAAGAGTGCGAACAGCTATTGAGCAAAAAGCCCGACATCATTACCCCAAACGGCTTTGAAGATAACTTTGTACCCCGTGGGGATGAGTATTTAAGGAAAAGGGAGATCGCCCGCAACGCCCTGATTAAGGTAACCGAATGCCTTACCGGCGAATCGGTTGCCGCCGACTCGCTCTTGCTGGCCATAAGCGGACGATACGAATATAAGAATAAGGGGATTGATGTGTTTATCGAAGCGATGAACCGCGTGAGACTTGCCCGGCCCGAGAAACAGGTTATCGCCTTTATCCTTGTTCCTTCGGGAATATCAGGGCCCCGCGCCGATCTGGTTGCCTGCTTGGATAAAGCTCCAACGCAAGCCCTGCCCAACCCCTTTTACACTCACGATCTTTGCGACATAGAGCATGATAAGGTATGCGAATACCTGCGCCATCTCGACTTCCTCAATCAAAGGGATTACCCCTGCAAATTGATCTTCGTGCCTTCTTACCTGATGGGCGACGACGGCATATTCAACCTGCCTTATTACGACTTGCTTATCGGCATGGACCTTACAGTCTTTCCCTCATACTACGAGCCTTGGGGATACACCCCGCTGGAAAGTATTGCTTTCGGCATCCCAACCATAACCACCAACCTGGCCGGTTTTGGCATCTGGGCAAAAGAAACGGAAGACGAGCAGCACAGGAGCGGCGTGAAAGTGATTGAGCGCAACGACCATAATTACTTCGAAGTAGCGGAAGAGATAAAGAATGATATTATTCATTATTCCCAACTGAATAATGATGATATAGCCCTATTCAAGCGTTCGGCGCGGCAGCTCTCCGGGCAAGCCTCGTGGCAACACTTCATCACCTATTACCTGGATGCCTACGACATGGCGTTAAAGAGTGAAGAGTTAAGAGATAAGTTAAGAATAACCTCTCCCCTAACCCCCTCCCAAGGAGGGGGAATAGCAAAGCAAAAAGAGATACTAAAGTAATGAGACAAAATAACAATTAATAATAAACAAGGATAATTATTTATGAAACTAAAAGCCAGTTACACAAACGAACCGATATGGAAAGAGGGAGTGGTTCATTCTAAGATGCCCCAAGAACTGAAAGTATTAGACGAAATAGCCCATAATATATGGTGGGTCTGGAATTTCGAGGCCACCGACATGTTTGCCGCCATCGACCCCGTACTTTGGAAGCAAGCTGACCTTAATCCTGTGTTTTTTCTGCAACGACTATCATACAATAGGCTGGAAGAGTTGGTGAAAGACCAGGCCATGATGGGCATCATCAACGATGTATATTCTAAATTCAGGGCTTATATGGACGAGCCTAAGCGGGCGGATATTCCTTCCATCGCCTATTTTAGTATGGAGTACGGCTTGTGCAACATCCTGAAAATCTACTCGGGAGGGCTGGGCGTGCTTGCCGGCGACTATATAAAGGAGGCCAGCGACATCAATGCCGACCTTACCGCCGTTGGATTCCTGTACCGATACGGATACTTTACCCAATCCATCTCGATGGACGGACAGCAGATAGCCCAATACGAGCCGCAACGATTCGACCAACTGCCAATTACTCAACTAATGGACGAAGGAGGCAACCCCATGGTATTGGAAGTGCCTTACAATAACTTCACCGTGTACGCCAATGTGTGGACAGTTGATGTGGGCCGGGTAAAACTCTACCTGCTCGATACCGACCACGAAAGCAACAGCGATTGGGACCGCTCCATTACGGCTCAGCTTTACGGAGGCGACAATGAGAACCGCCTGAAACAGGAATACTTGTTGGGCATAGGAGGAATGTTATTGCTGAATAAACTCGGCATAAGGAAAGACGTCTACCACTGCAACGAAGGCCATGCCGCCTTTATCAACGTGCAACGCTTAGTCGATTATATCAACAACAATCAACTCACGTTCGACCAAGCCTTGGAAGTGGTGCGGGCATCGGCTCTCTATACTTGTCACACACCCGTTCCTGCAGGGCACGACTACTTCGAAGAGCCGCTCTTGCAGAAGTACATGAGCCAATATCCGGACAAATTGGGCATTACCTGGGAAGAATTTATCGATATGGGACGAACCAATCCCGGCACCAACGAGAAGTTCTCGATGAGCGTATTTGCATTGAATACCTGCCAGGAGGCCAACGGAGTATCATTCTTGCACGGCGAGGTATCGAAGAAGATGTTTGCCCCGATATGGAAGGGCTACTTTGCGCCCGAGCTTCACGTGGGCTATGTAACCAATGGTGTGCACCTGCCTACCTGGACGGCTTCGGAGTGGAAGAAGTTCTACTCGAAATACTTCGATAAGAACTTCTATAGAGATCAATCCAATCCCGAGATATGGAAGAAGATCTATCAGGTAAATGACGAATATATATGGGATGTTCGCCTATTCTTAAAGAAACGTCTTGTAAAGCATATCCGCGAATCGTTTAAGGAAAACTGGCTGAAGAACCAAGGTAACCCCTCGAAGGTGGTGTCGATATTGGAGAAGATAAACCCCGACGCACTGCTTATCGGATTTGCCCGCCGCTTTGCTACCTACAAGCGGGCACACCTGCTCTTTACCGACCTCGACCGGCTGTCGAAGATCGTTAATAACCCCAACTATCCCGTGCAGTTTATCTTCTCGGGGAAAGCCCATCCTGCCGACGGCGGAGGACAAGGCTTGATCAAGCAAATAGTAGAAATATCGCATCGCCCCGAGTTTCTGGGCAAAATCATATTCCTCGAAAACTACGATATACGCTTGGCCAAACGGTTGGTTACCGGCGTGGATATATGGTTGAACACCCCTACCCGACCGTTGGAAGCTTCGGGTACATCGGGCGAAAAGGCCGAGATGAATGGCGTATTGAACTTCTCTGTACTCGACGGTTGGTGGTACGAAGGCTACCGCGAAGGAGCCGGCTGGGCGCTGACCGAGAAGCGCACCTACGAGAACCAGCAGTTTCAAGACCAATTGGATGCCGCCACTATCTACTCCATGCTCGAGAACGAGATCATTCCGTTGTATTATGCCAAGAACAACCTGGGTTATTCGCCCGGCTGGATAGATTATATAAAGAACTCCATTGCCGAGATCGCTCCCCACTACACCACCAAACGGATGTTTGACGACTACATCAATAAGTTCTACCATAAACTGGCCGACCGCCACCGCATGCTCGATGCCGACAACTTTGCCAAAGCCAAAGAGATTGCCGCATGGAAAGAAGACGTGGCTGCACATTGGGACGAAATAGAAGTGGTATCGATCAGTTACGACACCGGCTTTGTAAGTAAGGGACTGGAAATAGGCGATATTGTAGAAACTGACCTGGTGATAGACAAGCACAACATCAAGGGCGACTTGGGAGCGGAAGTTGTGAAATTCCGTACCGACCCGCTTACGCAAACCGATTCGATAGCGGCATTGCCCATGAAATTGGAGAAGACCGAGGGCACCAAACTCTATTTTACCATTAATATCCATGTAACGGAATCGGGACCCTTCAAGTTCGGGGTACGCATCTATCCCGACAACAAAGACATCCCCCATCGTATGGACTTTGCTTATGTGAAATGGGTGAACCTGTAAGAAATGATGGATTATAAATTATGAATTATGAATGGGCGCAACGCACATTCGTTCGGCGTAGCGTCTTTCGCTACGTCGAGTGAGAAGCAAGCGTCCTCGCTTGCGGGCAACCGTAAGGATTTGCTCTTACGAAGTTAAATCTTTGAATTCTTGAATCTTTGAATCTATTGATATGACATTTGAAGAAGTAATGAAACAACTGGAGTCGTTAGCAACTCCACAGACCAAGAAGGTTTATCAGGCGCATGGGGTACACGATCCTCATTGGGGCGTACCGACTATGGCCATGAGACCATTGGCAAAGAAGATTAAACGCAATCAGGAGCTGGCGGAGCAACTCTACGCCACGGGCAATTATGATGCTATGGTATTTGCGGGGATGATTGCCGACCCCAAGCTAATGTCGGCAGAGGACTTCAACCGCTGGATGGACGCCGCCTATTTCTTTATGCTATCCGATTACGTGGTGGCGGTAAGCCTTGCCGAAACCGACTACGCACAAGAGGTGGCCGACCGCTGGATACAAAGCGGCGAAGAACTTCGTATGTCGGGAGGTTGGGCTTGTTACGAGTGGTTGCTCGGCTCTCGACCCGACAGCGAGTTCGACCCGGAGAAGCTGAAGACGATGCTCGAAACGACGGAAAACCCCGTCCATGAGCAACCCAATCGCACCCGCTATGCCATGAACGGTTTTGTTATTGCCGTAGGCGTATCCTATCTTCCTTTACACGAAGAAGCAGTGAAGACCGCCGAGAAGATCGGTAAAGTAAAAGCCCATACCAAGAAAGGCAAAGTAAATGTACCGGTTGCATCAGAAGCGATACAAAAAGCCAAAGATAAAGGGCGATTGGGCTTTAAGCGCAAGGCGGTAAGATGCTGATACTGAAACTAAAGTACCAGCAATTATGAATGGGCGCGATGCACGTTTGTTCTGCTAGTACAAGTAGGTAATATTCTATTTTGTAGCAATTATTACATTTAGGGCTTCGCCCGGTTTGGTTGTCACGGTTCCCGGGAAGTCGAGCACAACGGTCTTTCGGTCTATCGTAAGTAGAGCATCTTTGTTGTCTACGTTCATTACTTCGCCGGGGAAATGATAGCGCACAATAAAGCGTCCCGTATCGAAGAATTCGGCCAAGCCAAAGTCGGGTTCGGATGTATCCTCGTCCTCCTCCTCATTATTATCTTTATACGATGAGGTGATAGCTATGATCGGGCTTTCTACTACCTTCCGAGTCATGGTTTTGCCGTCCCAGGTAAAATTGTTCCTGGCCAGTATATCGGCTACTTGCATTTCAGATCCATCATCCGCATTGGCTGCCACCATCGCCATTAACGAAGTATTAGCTTTATGAAAATCCTCCACATTAGCAAACTCGCCGAATATAGAGATCTCAAAATTCTTAGTCTCATCATCTTCTAAGTAACTCATATAATAGGGAGCAATGTTATCTAATTCGGATTGAGGAATAACAAATTCCTCCGAGTCGAGTTCATCGAGAATCAATTCCGATAGCACAATTGTTTCTCCCGCGCCTACTTTATCGCTGGGCTTTTCGGGTATTCCTC
>DAIREI010000098.1:0-6071 GCA_036795675.1 Bacteroidales bacterium | reverse complement strand
AACCTCGGCCAGGGTAATTCCATCGTGGTACTTAGAAAGACGTTTTACTTTCTTCCGGATGAAACTATCCAATTTCTCACTGGCTTCAAAGCGAATTGCATTAATTGTAATTTCCATATTAACCTCCTTTTTTTAAGCTCGCGGATGAGCTTGTTGATATGCTTTTTTTAATTCTTCGAATGTGGTATGTGTATATACTTCGGTCGATGCCAGGCTGGCGTGCCCCAGCAGTTCCTTCACGGCAGTAAGGTCGGCGCCGTTATTCAACATGCTTGTAGCGAACGAATGACGCAATACGTGAGGGCTTCGCTTCGACAGGTTCGACACTTCCGAAAGCCGGGTATGCACAACGTCGTACACCATATATTTACTCAAGGGGCGGCCTTCGCCATTGACGAAGAACGACGCATACCGGGCTAATCCGATGTGTTGTGTTCTGGCATCCATATATTTCCTCAATGTATCTTTCAGTACCGGAGCGAAAGGGATAAGCCGCTGCTTGTTTCGCTTGCCCGTTACTTTTATCAATCCGCCCTCTAAGTCAATGTCTTCATCTTTCAGCCCGATAAGCTCTGCGCTTCGGATACCCGTAGTATAAAAGGCATCGATGATGGCTTTGTCGCGAATGCCTTCGTAACTATCGTCTGCATCAAGGGCGGCAAGCAGGCTATCCATTTCTTTAGTATTAACAAAATAAGGAAGGGGTTTGTTGGCTTTCGGGCCTGAGATTTTGCTAACAGGATTGACTTGCAAGTGATTATTCTTGAGCAAATACCGATAAAAAGACTTCAGCGAACTCAGCTTCCGGTTGACCGATGTAGCTACATAGCCTTGCTCCATGAGCGACACAATCCAATGGCGTATCAATGAAGCATCTGCTTCTTTTTCCCAATCTTCTGTTTGCAATATAGGGAGAGCAAAGCCTTTAAATTGAATTAAATCATTCTCGTACGAATCCACCGTATGCTGAGAATAAGACTTCTCGTACCGTAGATATTCCAAAAATGATTCAATCAACATAACTTCTGGCTTTACGCTACGAAGTTAAATAAAAAAATAAAAATAACGAAACAAATGAAGCACTATTTTCTTCATTCGTCCATTATTTTTAATATGTATGTGGAGATTTTTATTCTTCCTCTTGGCGAAGATGCTGCACGTAGACGGCGTGCATCCGTTCTTTTCTCTTTTCAACAGAAGGCTTTACAAATGCTTGTCTTCTTCTAAGCTCCTTTACCGTACCTGTTTTCTCAAACTTTCTTTTGAATTTCTTCAAGGCTCTTTCGATATTTTCGCCTTCCTTTACCGGGACAATAATCATACTCTTTCTTTGATAATTTGTTGTTTATTATATTTGTTGTTTATTAATACACCTTTTTCGGGTTGCAAAGATAAGCCATTTTCAAACAACAACAAAATAAATCAAGTTTTTTGTGCAAAGGAAGCAGAAAATGGTCAACGAATTTCTTAATTCTGTCAGCGCACCCAACCGGAGATGAACTATTTTTTGATTATTACGCAAAATTGTTTTCCCATCGGGTGTATATCTATTCATAATAAAAACTATTGCGCAATAGTCAGGTAAAGTATTGCGCAAAAGTTTATCATCACAAGCGGTTTTGCCCGACTTGGTCAACTGGTTCTCCCGAATAGAAAAATAGGGTTGTGCCTGCTTGTGTATCAATAAAATCTCGTTTTTTTGCCGCTTTAATGCTTTATATTCAGTTTTTTTGTACTTTTGCGTTCGATATAAAGAAAAATGCAAAATAACACACTCAAACAACTTCTATTAGACAAGCGCTATTTGCGCATGGCTCTTATCTGGGCAGAAAATTCCTATTGCAAAAGACGTCAGGTTGGAGCGCTTATAGTAAAGGATAAAATGATTATCTCCGACGGCTATAACGGCACCCCCTGCGGCTTCGAGAATGTATGCGAAGACGAGGAAGGCATTACAAAGCCCTATGTGCTTCATGCCGAGGCCAATGCCATTACTAAGATTGCTTGCTCCAACAATAGCAGCAAAGATGCTACCATGTATATCACGGCGTCGCCCTGCATCGAGTGTGCCAAGCTAATTATACAAGCGGGAATAAAAAGAGTGGTTTACTCTGAACAATATCGCCTTACCGATGGAATAGAGTTATTGCAAAGGGCAGGCATCGAGACTATATATATAGGAAGAGAAGAACTATAATCATTCCTTAATTATATTATATGGGAATAAAAAAGAGACATTGGGTAGTTATTATTCTAATTGCGGTATCGCTTATCGTCGGGATAATTATCGGCATATTTGTATCGGGGCAACCTTTTACCCGTAAGTTTTTATTTTCGAGAGAGAATAAAATTGATACGATATTAGGCATCATCAACGAAGAATATGTCGACTCGGTCTACATGAAAGACCTGGTAGAGAAAGCCATCCCCCATATCATCGACGAGTTGGATCCGCATTCCTCCTATATCCCGCAAAAAGAGGCCTCGGGCTATACCCAAGCCATGGAAGGCAGCTTCGGCGGCATCGGCATCACCCTCGGTTATTTTGATACGAACGACACCCTTATCATATCGCGCATCACCCCCCAAAGCCCGGCCGACCAGGCGGGGATGCTGGCCGGCGACCGCATTATCCTTATCGACGATTCCACTTACCTTGACAAGGGCTACTCGACAGACGATATGCTTTCGAAGGTTCGCGGCCAAGTGGGCACTACACTAAAGCTGAGCGTAATGCGAAGAAACTCCGACGAGTTGATTGAATACAATATCATGCGCCAGCCCATCTTAGTGGAATCGGTGGCTGCCGCCTACGAAGTAGCCGACGGCATAGGACTTATCAAGATATACGACGCCTTCTCGCTGAAGACTCATGAAGAATTTCTTAACGCGCTGGCCAAGTTGAAATCGATCGGTTGCCATCATTATATTATCGACCTGCGAGGCAATGGAGGCGGCACGCTGGATGCCGCGCTCAACATCGCCAATGAATTCCTCCCTTTGGGCAGGCTTATCGTGTATGCCGAAGGAAAGTCATTCCCCGGCGATAAAGTATTTGCCAACGGCACGGGTTCGTTGCAGGAAGGACAAGTGGTAATATTAATGGATCAACTGTCGGCCTCGGCCAGCGAAGTATTGGCGGGAGCCATACAAGACAATGACCGCGGATTGATTATCGGTCAACGCTCTTACGGCAAGGGATTGATACAAAATCATATCGAACTGATCGACGGCTCGGCCTTGCGCCTAACCATTGCCCGCTATTATACCCCATCGGGACGAAACATTCAACGTCCCTACGAGATGGGCAAGGGCAAAGAGTATAATATGGAGTGGGTAGACCAATTGCTGAGCGACGGAAACTTCTACGAAGACAGTATCAAGTTTAATCCCGAACTTGCCTACCAAACGCATGGCGGGCGCACGGTATACGGCGGAGGCGGTATTATCCCCGACATATTCGTGCCGCTGGACACCACCTCGCTTACCACTTACTACATGCAACTGGAGAAGAAAGACCTGTTCAACCATTTCGGGTTTTATTATTCGGATAAATACCGCGATACGCTAAACGAGTTCAAAACTTACGCCGAGATGCTCGAATACCTGGAAGAGCAACCCATACTTTGGCAGATAGTCAACTTTGCCGAAGACCAAGGGGTAAAGCGGCGCAGCAACCTTATCTATAAGTCAACAAAACCGATTCTGAGGTCTGCTTATGCCTGCATACTGCGCCTATTTTTTGGCGATGCCGCCTTCTATCCCGTTTACATGGATGAAGATCCGGTAATAGCTGTTGCCATCGAAACCATCGCCCAAGGCATGGCATTGCCGCACAGTATCGAAAAGGAGAAATACAAAAAAAAGAACTAAGAACTAAGGGTTAAGAACTAAGAATTCGAAGAATCGGCGGAGCCAATTGGCGCGAAGCGCGGATACCGGCACACAAGCATCTCAACACATTAATTCTTCACTCTTAGTTCTTAGTTCTTTTTTACCGATTCGTAGCCGAAGCCGAACCGCTGAACTCAAATCCCCACATCAACACATTGGCCAAGAATGCCGAGTTGTAGGCATTTCCATTAAATGGAGATTGAGTAGCGGGGATAGGATTGCCCTCGGCATCCACTCTTGCAGCATGATATTCTGCAACCTCATAAAAATTCGGAACTCCGCCTGTCCAGATGCCACCGTCACCACTCAAAAATATACGGTACTCTTTATGCATGATTACTCTTGCAGCCGCTCTTGTTCCGCCTCCGATTACAACCCAATCTTCATGAACATTCTGAAAAGAGAAATTACCGGCGCCGTTTCGTCCGAATTGTTTCCCCGCCAAATTCATGTATGAACCGTTTACCGCAGGGTTTCCGGACACAAAAGACATTAGATTATCTCCGACTATACCCGCCGAGAATGTTATTCCGTTATTCGGAGTTATCCGGTCAAGCATCCTACGGATAAAGTTTGCCCGGCCTGCATCTGCACAAGCCACAACTGTGCCTTGCTTGTTCGTGACATAATCGGCCAAAGCATCTGCCATTGTATTGTCTGGACTGATGTCATAACTTACAAAAATGACATCAAAGTCTTTTATATCGTCGTCTCTTGCATTAGCTACTGCCGAACCGGTTACGGTAATTGATTCCACATTACAAGGCGCATCGGAATTTTGACCCAACCCAAATAATTTAGGATTTTTGCACATCATCGGCACTGCCGAGCGAGTCTGATTATACATCCACCAATCGGCATTACTATTTCCATAAATATGAACCTTCATAGGGGGATACATCACGCTAACATTGACGGCGCATGTAGCAGTAGGCTAACACTATTACTCGTTATTGTGTAGGCATGTGTACCACCAAGAACCGGAGTTCCCTCGGCATAGAGGGTAACTATTTGTGTTCCACCGATAAGGGTTCCCGAACCAAAAAACTTAACTCCGTTTATTTCGTCTGTTTGTACCTCGAAGCGTGCTCCGGCCTTATTCGACGACAAACGCATCATTATCACATCTTCGTTTGTTGCGGGAACGCCTATTCTTAAATCGGTAGCTGCTATTACAGAACTGCAACTGAACGAAAATTCGGGAGCAATATCTTCCACCTTAATGGTGGGAAGCGATTCTCCTTGTGCACAGGCAACCTCCTTCCCGTTCATTATTATATGAATTTCATCTTCGGCCTGCGTATCTACAAATGATTCCAGCGGTGTACCTTGTCCGAACAGCGTAATCAGCGTATTACCCGTCTCGCCAAATTCACCCGAAGCAAAGAAAGAATAGCCGTTGCCTGCTCCCGAAGCATCGCCTTTTACTACACTTGCACTGATGGTGTATGCACCTTTTTTAACAACAGTTACGGGAATGGTAAGCGTATTCCCTATGAGGCTCAGTGGCATCCCTTTTACATAATCTCCTTTTATACTTACGTTTGTACAATCGAAAGAGCTTACTTCGCCCATGCCCGCTGTTCCCGACAATGGGTTCCATTGCGAACCGTCCCATACGTTAAGCCCAACCTCTATGTTCTCGGCATCGGGATTTACATTGTAAACGGTCATACCTGTTGTAAGTAATTTTTGTTTATCCGTAGGGGGAGTAGCTGTGTCGTAGAGCGGGGTCAACTCATCATATTTCACCAGCATCACTTTGGAGAACAGTAATCCGCCTTTAGCATTTTCCAACGATTCTATTGTAGTGAGATTTGTTACTTGCTCTTCTTTCAATTCCAGGATAGCACCCTTTTCAGAGTTTCCATTCATACCAATGGTTACTTGTGCTTTGGCGTTATGGCTAATTCCTGCAATCAACAGCCACAAGAACAATACTCTTTTAATCATTTTTGTTTTCATAATTCCGATAATCAAGTTGTTTTCATATATTTAATTAATTCGCTACTTTTATGTATTGTATGCACCAATAAAGTTATGGCTTTGTCAATCAAGCAAACAGAGTAATATACTGCCATACGGTAAAAACAAATATTAAATTAATTTTGTTTGCGTTAATAAATATATTTAAGCATTATTCACATAGTTAATGAATTACTCTTAAAAGTTCATTA
>DAIREI010000097.1:0-6083 GCA_036795675.1 Bacteroidales bacterium | reverse complement strand
TATCCGCCTAACTTCGACCCCAATAAAAAATACCCCGCCATACTCTATTGCCAAGGAGGTCCGCAAAGCACGGTGAGCCAATTCTGGTCGGTACGCTGGAACCTGCAAATGATGGCTGCCAACGGCTATATAGTGGTAGCTCCCAACCGCCACGGCGTTCCTGGCTTCGGCCAGGCATGGAACGAGCAGATTAGCGGCGACTACGGTGGGCAAAACATGAAGGATTACTTCTCGGCTATCGACGAAATGGCCAAGGAACCGTTTATAGACGAAACGCGGTTGGGTTGTACGGGTGCAAGCTACGGCGGCTTCTCCGTCTTTTGGCTGGCCGGGAACCACGACAAGCGTTTCAAGGCATTCTTTGCCCATGCCGGTATCTTCAACCTCGAAGCCCAATACCTGGAAACCGAAGAGATGTTCTTCGCCAACTGGGATATGGGAGGCCCCTATTGGGACAAGTCGAATGCTGTTGCCCAACGCACCTTTGCCAACTCTCCCCACCGCTTTGTCGACAAATGGGATACGCCCATCATGGTTTCGCACGGCGAGTTGGATTACCGCATCTTAGCATCGCAAGGGATGATGGCCTACAATGCGGCACAACTGAGGGATATTCCCTCTCGCTTGCTTATATTCCCCAATGAAAACCATTGGATATTCCAGCCACAGAATGGCGTACTCTTTCAGCGCGAGTTCTTCCGTTGGTTCGACCAGTGGTTGAAGTAGAATAAAATGGCATGTGGAATGCTATCATAGAATGGCTGAAAGAACACATGCTTACTTGTCCCAGTAAGTATTTCTTTCATTTCGATTGCCCCGGATGCGGATTGCAACGAAGTTTCCTTTATTTACTCGAAGGTGATATTGCAAGAAGTTTTACTACCTATCCTGCAACTATTCCCATGATATTGTTGTTCATATATACAGGGATGCATATTCTCTTTGGTTTTAAGCATGGCGCTGCCATTATCAAATGGGGATATATCATATGCATCGCTATTATTGTTGTATTTTATATTTACAAGGTAATAACGCATAAAATTTTTGTATTATGACAACGAATCGAGATTTCATTTATCCGAACGACTACCGGCAGCAGATACCATTGCCAAACTCGACCTTAATATTGATATTGGGTATAATATCAATTCCTCTTAGTTGCTGTTATGCCATTCCCGGGCTTATTTGCAGTATCATTGCTTTAGTGTTGGCAAGAAACGAGAATAGGGCGTACGAAGAAAAGCCGATGATGTACACCGAAAGTTCTTATGCTAATATGAAGACAGGAAGAACTTGTGCCATGATAGCGCTCATTTTTGCCATAATAGCATTTGTTTTCATCCTCATTATGGTAATCATTTTCGGGGCATCTGTTCTGACAGACCCAAGCATTATTCAAAATTACGGGACCGGACTTCCGAGTTAATCAAATATGTGTTATATAACATAAACGCAATCCCCCGAGGATTGCGTTTTTTTTTATAAATTGCGCCGCCTTTTAAGAACGCTATCTTATCTGGGAAATTTGTTAAACTCTCATAAATAATTATATCATGAAGGTATACCCAACAAATGAAATCAAAAACATTGCCATAATTGGCAGTTCAGGGTCAGGTAAAACCACTCTCTCGGAAGCGATGCTTTTTGAGGGTGGAGTTATAAAACGCAGAGGAACGGTTGACAACGGCAACACCGTTACCGACTATTTCCCCGTAGAAAAAGAGTACGGCTACTCAGTATTCTCTACTATATTCAGTATAGAATACAACAATAAAAAGCTGAACTTTATCGATAATCCCGGCTCCGACGACTTTGCAGGGGGTGCAGTATCGGCCCTCAATGTAACCGAAACCGCCTTGATGCTGGTAAACGGACAATACGGTGTGGAAGTAGGAACAATCAACATGTTCCGCTATGCCGACAAACTGAACAAACCCATTATTTTTGCTATCAACCAACTCGACCGTGACAATGCCGACTTTGATAAGGTGCTTACGCAACTGAAAGAAACCTACGGAGGTAAAGTGGTGCAGATTCAATATCCCGTGCAAACAGGACAGAACTTCCACCAGATTGTAGACGTGCTGAAGATGAAGATGTATCAATGGAAGCCCGAAGGAGGCGCTCCCGAGATATTGGACATCCCCGCCGCTGAAGCCAATAAGGCAGAAGAATTGCATAACGCATTGATTGAGGCTGCAGCCGAGAACGACGAAACACTGATGGAGAAGTTCTTCGAAGAAGGCATATTGACCGAAGAAGAAATGCGTGAAGGTATCCGTAAAGGACTTGCCATGAACGGAATCTATCCCGTAATGTGTATGTCGTCGGGTAAAGATATGGGCGTAGGACGCTTGCTCGAGTTCTTGTCGAACAACGTACCCGGTCCGGATGAAATGCCTGCACCTAAAAATACAGAAGGCAAGGAAATCAGACCCGACTCTAATGCGCCTGCCAGCGTGTTTATCTTTAAAACCACCGTTGAACCGCATATCGGACGCGTATCGTACTTTAAGGTAGTAACCGGGACTATTAAGACCGGTGATGATATGCTGAACGAAGACCGCGGCTCGAAAGAACGTATCTCGCAACTGTTTGTAGTAGCAGGGCAAAACCGTACCGAAATACCCGAACTGAAAGCCGGTGATATTGGCGCTGCCGTTAAACTGAAAGACGTGAATACAGGGAATACCCTCAACGGCAAGGGAGCCGACAACAAATTCGACTTTATTAAATATCCCAACTCTAAATACCGCCGTTCTATTAAGGCCGTAAATGAGTCCGACTCTGAGAAAATGATGGAAATCCTTTCTCGTATGCGTTCGGAAGACCCGACCTGGATAATAGAGCAATCGAAAGAACTGAAGCAAATCATCGTTTCCGGACAAGGCGAATTCCACTTGAAGACATTGAAGTGGCGCATTGAGAACAACGATAAAATTATGATTGAGTTCGGCGAACCCAAAATCCCTTATCGCGAAACCATCACCAAGCAGGCACGTGCCGACTATCGTCATAAAAAACAATCGGGAGGTTCGGGACAGTTCGGTGAAGTTCACCTGATAATAGAACCTTTTGAAGACGGCAAACCCATGCCCGAAATTTATAAATTCAACGGACAAGAATTTAAGATACAAGCTCGCGACGTACAGGAATACCCGCTGGATTGGGGTGGCAAACTGGTATTTGTAAACTCCATTGTCGGAGGTTCTATCGATGCTCGCTTCCTTCCCGCTATCCTCAAGGGGATTATGGGACGTATGGAGCAAGGTCCGCTTACCGGTTCTTATGCCCGCGACGTACGTGTTATCGTTTACGACGGAAAGATGCACCCGGTTGACTCCAACGAAATTTCGTTCATGTTGGCCGGTCGTAATGCCTTTTCCGATGCCTTTAAAAACGCCGGGCCGAAAATTCTGGAACCGATATACGATGTGGAAGTATCACTCCCCTCAGAATATATGGGTGATGTGATGGGCGACCTGCAAGGACGCCGCGCAATGATTATGGGTATGAACTCTGAAAAAGGATACGAAAAGTTGATGGCTAAAGTGCCTTTGAAAGAAATGAGCAACTATTCAACCTCGTTGAGTTCTATAACCGGAGGCCGTGCCTCTTTCACCATGAAGTTTTCAAGCTATGAACTGGTCCCGACCGATGTTCAAGACAAACTGCTGAAGGAGTACGAAGCACAACAAGCAGAAGAATAATCATTCTCCTTATATCATTAAGCAAGAAGGCTACCCCGAAAAGGCAGCCTTCTTCTATATGTATATATGTAGCAATTAGAAGTTCGTCAAACAGATTCGGTTCGGGTTGGGATGTTTTCTTTTTTATCCATTCTTTGCCTTGGCGATAGTCCTCTTCAATTTCAGCAGGATTATCACTTGTACCAATGGTGTGGACTTCCTTATAACACCCCGATTTCTTGGTAAACCAAGCAAACAAGTTCGAGTGCACGTTCATCCGTGTGCCATTGGCGACGATAGGGAATCAATCCACAAACTCGTAGGATGCTTTATTCAAGAATTCGACGCTTTTGTTGATTTCTTTGTACATCACCACGTCGTCTTTTACAAACGCTACTTCATTCCGGTATTCGCTTACAAACTTTTCTACCATGGGCGATGACTTGAAAGGGCGGCGGAAGTCCAATCCCTGCGCTCCGTTCATCAGCTCGATGGCGTAAATCATGTCTAAGTTGTCCAATATCTTATGCAACTTGGTAGCGGCATTGGCTCCCATGCTCACGTGATCTTCCTGCCCGTTTGACGAGACGATGGAATCGCTGGATGCAGCAAAGCAATACATCTTGTTTTGGCTGGCCATGGATGCGGCGGCGTACTGCGGAATCATGTATCCCGAGTTAACGCCGGGGTTGGCAACCAAAAATTCGGGCAATCCGCGGAAACCCATAATAAGCTGTGCGATACGGCGCTCGGAGATATTGCCCAATTCCGACAAAGCAATGGCCAGATAATCAAACACGATGGCTATCGGCTGCCCGTGGAAGTTCCCGCCCGAGATGATACGTCCTTCGTCGGGGAAGATGGTGGGATTGTCCGTCACCGAATTGATTTCGATCATCAGCACATGGGCGGCATAGTTGATGGCGTCTTTCGTTGCTCCATGCACCTGGGGGATACAACGGAAGGAATAGGGATCTTGCACATGCGCTTTCTTCCTGTTAATCAGGTCGCTTCCATCCAGCAGGTTGCGAATACGGCGAGCAGTCTCTATCTGTCCGGCATGGGGGCGCATCTCGTGTAGGCACTCCATAAAGGGGTCAATCAGTCCGTCGAAGGCTTCCAATGAGATAGCAGCAATAAGGTCGGCTTTTTTTGTAAATTCCATCGCCCGCATCACGGCAAATACACCGTTGGCCGACATAAATTGAGTGCCGTTGAGCAAAGCTAATCCTTCTTTACTCATCAACGTGATGGGTTCCCAGCCAAATTGCTCAAGCACAGCTCCCGAATCGGTTTTCTTTCCCTTATAATACACTTCGCCCTCGCCAATAAGCGGCAGGAAGAGGTTGGCCAAGGGTGCCAGGTCGCCCGAGGCGCCAAGCGAACCGCGATCGTAGACGATAGGGATGATATCGTTGTTGTAGAAGTCGATAATACGCTGAACCGTAACCACCTGAACGCCACTGTGACCCAACGACAGGGCGTGCGCCTTCAGCAGCATCATCAGCCTTACGATGGTGGGGTTTATCTCTGTGCCTACGCTACAGGCGTGCGACATAACCAGATTTTCCTGCAAGCGGCTCAGCTCGTCGGCCGAAATGGACTTGTTGCACAGCGAACCGAAGCCCGTGGTTATCCCGTACAGCGGCCGATTGGAAGTCTCGATGGTTTTATCTAAGTAATTGCGGCATCTCTCTATCTTCGCAATGGCTTCAACGGAGAGTTCGAGCTTCATTTTATTATCGAGAATATCTTTTATTATCTCGAAAGTCAATTCGCCCGAACCGATATGATATACTTCGCTCATAATACGGTCTTTACCCAATTAAGTAGTTTGGTTTCTCTCTCTATCGCCGTCTTCTCCAGGCGGTCGCACTCGTCGGCCATCTGCTTCACATAGTCTTGGTCGGAAATAGACGACAAGTTGATGCGAACGTTCAGCAAAGCGCCTAAGGTAGCCGTGCGGGCGCACATCATAGCTACGCAAGCGTCTGTTACGGCGTTTTGGTTGCCATTGGCGGCTACGTCGGCCAGCGGATCCATCACCTCGCAGGCCTTGCGGGCTACAGACAGGGGTATCTCGGCGGCAATTTTGGTCGCCTCTTGAATCTTCATGCTTCTTATCGCCTTTTCTTCGTCCGTTTCTTTCGGTAATTTAAAGGCAGCGAATACCTCGTTGTAAGCATTAGAGTCGTCTTCGATGGCTTGCGTAAACTCCAGTTGGAATTTGTAGAAGTCATTGGCTAAGCCTCTCATCTTCTCTTCTTGGTCGGCATACTTTTTTTTGCCGATGGTAAGGTTGGCTACCATCTCGCCCAAGGCAGCGCTCAACGCACCGCACAATGCCGATACACTACCGCCTCCGGGAACAGGATCGCTCCCCGCGGTTACTTT
>DAIREI010000096.1:0-6093 GCA_036795675.1 Bacteroidales bacterium | reverse complement strand
GTGAGCATTTAACATTAAACAATTTATTATAGAAAAGAGACCAATGAAAAAAGGAAACAAGTATGGAACCCACCGGGTGATTTCGCCCAAAGGAGTGTTGCCGCAACCGGCCGACAAGTTAGACAACAATATGGATGAGATTTACGACAACGAAATTCTCATCGATGTACAAACCTTAAATATCGACTCGGCCAGTTTCACTCAAATAGAAGAACAAGCCAAAGGCGATAAGGAAGAGATAGCCAAGATAATGCTCGGTATCGTCGAGAAGCAAGGTAAGCACCGCAATCCCGTTACAGGCTCGGGCGGTATGTTGCTCGGAACCGTTGAGCAAATAGGCGATGCATTGATAGGAAAGACCGACCTGAAAGTAGGCGACAAGATTGCTACACTGGTATCGCTTTCGTTAACTCCACTTCGCATTGACAAGATAAAAGACATTCGTCCCGATATTGACCAAGTGGATATTGACGGTAAAGCGATTCTTTTCGAGAGCGGTATCTACGCTAAGATACCCGAAGATATGCCCGAAACATTGGCATTGTCGGCTCTGGACGTTGCAGGCGCCCCCGCCCAAACTGCTAAATTGGTGAAGCCGGGCGATACGGTGTTCATTATCGGAGCCGGTGGAAAATCGGGTATGCTTTGCTGCTACGAGGCTAAGAAGCGCGCTGGAGTAACAGGTAAGGTAATCGGCCTAACTCATAGCCCCAGAAGTACTGAGCGCTTGCAAAAGCTGGGTTTCTGCGATTACGTATTTGCTGCAGATGCCACCCAACCCGTTCCCGTAATGGAGAAAGTGGCCGAGTTGACCAATGGCGAAATGTGCGACGTGACTATCAATAACGTAAACATCCCCGATACTGAAATGACCAGCATCCTTTGCACCAAAGACAGCGGGTTGGTTTATTTCTTCTCGATGGCTACCAGCTTTACCAAAGCCGCTTTGGGAGCAGAAGGCGTGGGCAGCGATGTGACCATGATCGTGGGCAACGGCTACACCAAAGGTCATGCAGAGATTACCTTGCAGGAATTGCGTGAAAGCAAAGAACTTCGCGATATTTTTACTGAACTGTATGCTTAAAAGTCTTTTTGCCCCTAAATCCCCTGAAGGGGACTTCCTCTACTCCCCTTTAGGGGGTTGGGGGCAAATGCAATGACAAAATAATACGATTAAACTAATGACTGAAAGCAGAAGAAAACAGTACTTCCCCAATGTATCGGACGCAGACTGGAACGACTGGAAGTGGCAGGTAAAGAACCGGATAGAGACGGTGGATGAACTGAAGAAGTACATCGACCTGGCGCCGGGCGAAGCCGAAGCCATCACCGAGTCGCTCAAGACAATCCGTATGGCTATTACGCCTTACTACCTCAGTCTGATAGATAATAACGACCCGAATTGCCCGATACGGAAGCAAGCGGTTCCTTCCATTAAGGAACTGCACAAATCGTCCGCCGACCTTGACGACCCCCTGCATGAGGACTCCGACTCCCCCGTTCCCGGGTTGACGCACCGTTACCCCGACCGGGTGTTGTTTCTCATTACCGATATGTGCGCCATGTATTGCAGGCATTGTACCCGTCGCCGCTTTGCCGGCCACCACGATGCCGCCATGCCGCGCGAACGTATCGATAAGTGCATCGAGTACATCGCCCAAACCCCCGAGGTAAGGGATGTGCTCTTGTCGGGAGGCGATGCCTTGTTGGTGTCGGATACGCAATTGGAGTATATCGTTAGCCGGTTGAGGGCGATTCCTCATGTGGAGATTATCCGCATAGGTACCCGCGCCCCGGTGGTGCTGCCCCAACGCATCACGCAAGAACTGGCCGATATGCTGAAGAAGTATCATCCGATATGGGTGAACACCCACTTCAATCACTCCAACGAAATCACTGCCGAGTCGACGATGGCTTGTGCCCGTTTGGCCGATGCCGGTATCCCCTTGGGTAACCAATCGGTGCTGCTTCGCGGCGTGAACGATTGTGTATATGTGATGAAGGAGTTGGTGCACAACTTGGTGAAGATGCGCGTGCGTCCTTATTATATCTACCAATGCGACCTAAGTACAGGTATCGAACACTTCCGCACGCCCGTATCGAAGGGTATCGAGATTATCGAGAACCTGCGCGGCCATACTTCGGGTTATGCCGTTCCTACCTTTGTGGTGGACGCTCCGGGTGGTGGCGGTAAGATTCCCGTGGCTCCGACATATATGATTTCCGAATCGCCTCAGCGTGTGGTGTTGCGTAATTATGAGGGAGTGGTGACCGCCTATACCCAGCCCGAGCATTACGAAGAAAGCTGTCGCTGTCCGCAATGCGAAAAGGATAATAAGGAAGGCGTAGCAGCCTTGTTGAGCGGTAAGTATGTTTCTATCGAACCCAACGAGCTTAACCGGAAGATAAGAAACCGGAAGCCTCACAGCAAGTAGATTGATACCTTTTATTAATGAAATAGAGCAGTATTCAAGCATTTCGATTGTCGGCACAGGCAAAAACGTCGGCAAAACGGAATGCTTGAACTTTATCCTAAGGCAACTTCAACAACAGCAAGATAAGTGTTTCGCCGTCACCTCTATAGGTATCGACGGGGAAACGACCGACCAGGTAACGCAAACAGCCAAACCCGAAATAGAGGTGTATGAAGGGATGCTCTTCGTCACTTCGGAGAAGCATTACAAAGAAAAGCGACTCACCGCCGAGGTATTGAATGTCAGCACGGAGCGGACATCGTTGGGACGATTGGTTACTGCCCGGGCTATCTCTTCGGGCAAGGTGATTCTGTCCGGCCCCTCGGATACTCATCTACTTAAATCTTTTATCGAAGAATTGAACCGATGGGGAGTCGACACCGTGTTTGTCGATGGCGCCTTATCGCGTCTCAGTCCCGGTTCCCCGGCCATCACCGAAGCCATGGTGCTGTCTACCGGCGTCGCCATAGCCCGAACCATTCCCGAACTGGTGCGAAAGACCAAATTCACCTACGATTTGATTTGTATAGAAGCCGTTGACCCCGACATAAAGGAGTCGCTGGAAGATAAAGACAGTGGCGTGTGGGCAGTGGGAGAGGATGGCGAGATACACGACCTCAACATCCCTTCGCTACTGCTTTGGGAGCAGTACAAGGACGACATCTTCCGCTTCGGCACTACCATCTACGTGTCGGGTATCGTGAGCGATAACTTCCTGCAATTCCTGCGGATGCAGAAACAAATACAAGACATCGTACTGATAGTGAAAGATTTTACCCGTATCTTTGTTTCGCCCGAAAGCTATCGCGCTTACTTGAAACGAGGAGGGCAAATAAAGGTGCTGTGGAAAACCCAACTACTGAGCGTATGCATCAATCCTGTCTCGCCCGAAGGCTATAGGCTCGATTCGGACGAACTGCGGGTAGCCATGCAGGATAGTTTGGGCATTCCCGTTTATGACGTAAGAAAATTGGAGGAAGCATAAATGATACTACGAGAGGCAATAAAAGAGATTAGAGGCTTACGATACATGGTCGACAAGCTGAACATTCAATCGGGGCTTGGCCGGCAAGTGCTGTTGGATACTCCTTATATAAAGGAGGGCGCCAAGATTATGGCCGAGTTGGAACATATCGATTTCTATGTGTCGATGGCAAAGAACCCCGACAACAAGCCCGCGATTGAAAGCCTGCAAAGCAAACTCGCCCGATTGAAGGACATCCGAGGGACGATTGCCCGCCTGAAGAATCGGCAGACATTGGACGATGTAGAGTTGTTCGAGGTCAAATCCTTTGCTTTGCTCAGCCGCGAGATAGCCGAAGTCTATTCCCTGCCCGACCTCAGTCCCGTAGTAACTATTCTCGACCCCGACGGAACACAGATTCCCCATTTCTATATTTACGACAGCTATTCGCCCGAGTTGGGGCAATTGCGCAAGCAAATCAAGGAGCTAAAAAACCGCAATGCCGACCAAGCCAAGATAGATAACCTGTATGAGCAATCGCTGGTAATAGAGGACAATATCCGCCGAGGATTGGCCAAACACCTGAATCCTTTTGCCGATAAGATTGGCGATGCATTGTTGGCTTGCGCCGAGTTAGATATTCGTTTGGCTAAGGCGCAGCAGGCCGTTGATATGAACCTCTGCAAGCCGCAAATCAGAACCGAATCCATGGCTTACCGTTCGCTCTTCAATCCCGAGGTGGACGAGGCGTTGCAGTTGCAAGGCAAACGATTCCAACCTGTTGATATAACCATCAATGCTGGCGTAACCCTCATTACGGGAGCCAACATGACAGGTAAATCCGTCGTGCTCAAAACTGTAGCATTGGCGCAAGCCCTGTTTCAGTTCGCCTTCTTCGTCCCTGCTTCGTCGGCACAACTCGCTTGTGTGGATGAGGTATTCTTCAGTATCGGCGATGAACAGAACGAGTTGAGCGGGCTGTCGTCATACGCTGCCGAGATGCTCTATATCCATCACATACTCCGCGAATTGAAGAACGGAACCCGCGCCCTCATCCTTATTGACGAACCTGCCCGCACCACCAATCCCGAAGAAGGCAAAGCCATTGTCAACGCGCTCAATCACATATTGCATCAATACAAATCCTTCTGCCTCGTTACCACCCACTACAGCGGTATCATTACCCAAGGCAAGAAACTCCGCGTAAAGGGCTTATTAGAGAATGACGAGCAACCCCAATTCAATGTGCAGAACATTAACGAACACATCGACTATTCACTGGTAGAAGACAACGACAGCAACGTCCCCCGTGAAGCCATCCGCATCGCCCGTATATTGGGAGTGGATGAAGAATTGTTGGATAAAGCGGAAGGGTATTTGGGATGAACGGTTTTCATATCAAGTCATGTACAGAGGGGGATTATGAACCTGTTCTTGAATTGCTAAAACAATTATGGCCTGATAGTGAGTTAAACTATGAGACGCTTAAAGCAGTATATATAAAAGCATTGAACTCAGATACGCAAAAGTATATCGTAGGATTGGTTGATGATAAAATAATCGGGTTCTGTTCATTGACGATCAAGAATAATCTATGGCAGGCAGGGAATTTAGGGCACATAGACGAATTGATTGTAGATAAAAACTTCCGAGAGCGAGGCTATGGAAAAAAGCTGATGGATGAAATAACCCATATTGCGAAGCAGAATGGCTGTAAGAGGATAGAACTAGACTCTGCTTTCCATCGGGAAGAGGCACACCGATTCTATGAAAATCAAGGATACTACAACAGAGCGTATTTATTCTCAAAAGAGATATGTACCAATATGAACACAGAGAGCAAAGAATACAATTCTCTCAAAGAAACGGAATACATCATGTCCTCACCTGAAATGCTTAGCCGAATAAAGGAAGCACAACAAGAAATTGAAGAGAGCAAAGGTATTGTCATAGATATAGATGATTTATGGGAATAATTTACCCGACTAAACCATTAATAATATTCTATCTCCCTTACAGCTATATTCTGGGGTTCGTCATCATCTACATACATTAATCTTTTTGTCCAATTCTTCTTTTCGTCAAACTCCAAGTATTCATATCTGACATGTAAATCCACTTCACTTTCACTACTTATTCGTTTAAAAGAGATTACATTCCCATCTTTATCATACTCATGGGTAGTGGTATATATTTCATTTTCACTATCATCTCTCACAATGGTTTGATTCTGTTCCATTAGCTTTCCTGCCTTTCTAATACTTTTACCGAAAGCTACCTTTTCTCCATCTTCATTAAACGACTCATATTGGGATTCCCTGTTAGAAATTTGATTTATTTTTGTTATGCTACGTAGCGTACCACCCTCATCATAATATTGCTCTTCTATGATCTTATTATTTTTTCGAACAGGAATTATTTTCCCCGATAAGTTCATATCATAATCGTAATAGTCTATTTCTTGGTATTGCCCTTTTTTATCAAAAGAGACTTGATAATGTCCATGGTACTCCAAGTTGCCATTTTCCCATTTTCCAAATTTTTTCTCCACTTTATAATAACGCTCAAAACAGCTTTTTACATTATCATTAAGTCCCCAATATTCACGGTCATTATTAGTTGAGCAAGCTGTAACTGATAATATCAAACAGGCTA
>DAIREI010000095.1:0-6171 GCA_036795675.1 Bacteroidales bacterium | reverse complement strand
CCTTTTCTTCTCTTTTTCTTAAACACCAAAACCTTATCGCCTTTCACCAGCGGATTGAGGATTTCGGCTACTACTTTAGCGCCTTCCACTAGGGGAGCGCCCACTGTTACGGTTCCGTCTTTATCTACAAGCAGTACTTTTTCAAATTCCACTTCTGTGCCTTCCGCGCCGTCTAAACGGTGTACGAACAGCTTTTGTTCTTTCTCTACTTTGAATTGTTGACCTTGAATGTCTACGATTACGTACATCTGTTTTATATCGTTACAGGTTATTTCCGGGGGCGGAAGAACTCTTATGCCTTCTCTTTATCATGCCCTTAAGGAATTCGGACTGCAAAAGTACAACATTCTTTTTAATTGTGCAACTATATGTGATTATTTTCATAATGAGGCATTGGCGATAAAAAGAACAACAGCATCTAAAGCAACGGGTCTAATTTATAATTCAATAATATTTACTACTTTTATCGACGAATAATAAACCAATAAAAAATGGAACAAACGCTTAACAAAAAACTACTTCATCCTCTATTTATTTTGTCGATAATCTTATTGATGTTAAACGATTTCTACTTAAAACAGGAATATGCCAATGCCTTTACGGGAAAGCTTTCTGATTTTGCGGGTTTGTTTGCTTTTCCCTTCTTCTTTAGTTGTTTATTTCCCGATAGGAAGAAAATAATCCATATTCTTACTTGCATTCTGTTTGTTTGGTGGAAAAGTCTGTTATCACAACCCTTCATTGGCTTTGTTAACGGTTTTGGAATACCGATGACAAGAGTAATAGATTTTACTGACAACATGGCTTTGTTTAGTGTAGGACATTCTTATTTTGTTTTTTCCAAAGACTTTGACCGCAAATCCTTTAGGCCTGCTTATCAATTTCTTGTTGTTATTGTAGCATTCTTTTCATTCACAGCTACGTCAATGGCACCACGCATGGTTATAAATTATGCCTCGGTAAATAAGACCTATCGCTATGATATGCCTATAGAAGAATTTGTATCGCGCTACAATCAATTGATGAAAACCGGCTATATTTACAGAGAGTGTGGCTATAACGATACAATAAATAAATTAATAAATCTCCAAAACTATTCGATGAACGACACCATTGAAGCAGGAAATTGCATGACACATATTCAGATATACCGCATCAATGACAGCATTACCGAACTCAAGTTAGTTGATGCAGGAGTGAGTGTTAATCAAAATAAAATTAAAGATTTTGATTCTGCTCAAATTGTAGAGAATCGCTACAATGATAGAGATTACATTCGTATACGATACTACACTACTATACCAGCCGACACAATCAACGAAAACAAACTACAAGATAAAGCCATTAAAGAATTTGAGAAGAAAATAGTGAAGAAGCTCAAATGAGTTGGAAGGAGAATGTAAGAGAATCCAATAGAGGTTTCTCCAAATTCCTATCAAGCTTTCATTCCTAACGTAGTGTCCTATCCGTGTCCATCCGTCTAATCCGTGTTCATCCGTGTGCCATTGTCCGAGTAATAACATTTTGATAGCGATTCTTGCGCATTTGGGCAATAAGCCGTACCTTTATGCCCTTAAAACTGCTTAAATAAATCGACATTATATGACAATTGGCTTAAGTAACAGACTTCCCGATTATCCCACTTTTGTAGAAGGGATACGCCGCGCCCCCGACCGCGGCTACAGCTTGAGTGAACAGCAAACCGAAATTGCATTGAAAAATGCCCTGCGTTACATACCCAACAACCTGCATGCGCAACTTATTCCCGAATTTCTCGACGAACTGAAGACCCGCGGACGTATTTACGCCTACCGCTATCGTCCCCAAGGCGACTTGAAGGCGAAGTCTATCGACGAATACAAAGGGGCTTGCATCGAGGGGAAAGCATTTCAAGTGATGATCGACAACAACCTTTGCTTCGACATCGCGCTTTATCCTTACGAACTGGTTACCTACGGCGAAACGGGTCAGGTATGCCAGAACTGGATGCAGTATCGTCTGATAATGCAGTATTTAGAAGTATTGACACAAGACCAGACCTTAGTCATCGAATCGGGACATCCACTGGGGCTGTTTAAGTCGCACCCGTCTGCTCCGCGCGTGATTATTACCAACTCGATGATGGTGGGGATGTACGACAACCAAGCCGACTGGGAAATCGCTGCACAAATGGGCGTAGCCAACTACGGGCAGATGACGGCCGGCGGCTGGATGTATATCGGCCCCCAAGGGATTGTTCACGGCACATTCAACACCTTGCTCAATGCAGGACGTATGAAGTTGGGCGTTCCGCAAGACGGCGACCTGAAAGGGAAACTCTTTGTGTCGTCGGGACTTGGAGGCATGAGCGGCGCTCAACCCAAGGCGGCCGACATAGCAGGCGCAGTATCCATCGTAGCCGAGGTCGACCCCTCGCGCATCGAAACCCGCCATACCCAAGGTTGGGTGCAGACCGTGGCCTACACAGCCAAAGAGGCTTTCGACGAAGCCGCCGAGCAACAAAAAGAAGGCAACGCCTATTCCATTGCTTTTCTCGGCAACATTGTCGACCTGCTGGAATATGCAGCCGACCATCATATACACATCGATTTATTGTCCGACCAAACCTCTTGCCACGCCGTGTACGAAGGCGGTTACTGCCCCACTGGAATCACTTTCGAAGAGCGTACCCGCTTATTGAAAGACGACCGCAAGAAGTTCCATAAGTTGGTGGATGAGTCATTGCAGAAACACTTCAAAGTAATCAAGCGCCTGACCGAACAAGGAACTTACTTCTTCGACTACGGCAATTCGTTTATGAAAGCGATATACGATGCGGGCGTGAAGGAAATATCCAAGAACGGCAAAGACGAGAAAGACGGCTTCATCTGGCCTTCGTACGTGGAAGACATCATGGGCCCCGAACTCTTCGATTACGGCTACGGCCCCTTCCGTTGGGTATGCCTGAGCGGTAAGCACGAAGACCTGATCAAGACCGACCACGCAGCCATGAAGTGCATCGACCCCAACCGCCGTGGGCAAGACCGCGACAACTACAACTGGATTCGCGATGCAGAGAAGAACAACCTGGTAGTGGGAATGCAGGCGCGCATCCTCTATCAAGATGCCGAAGGACGATTGAAGATTGCCCTGCGCTTCAACGAGATGGTGCGTAAGGGTGAGACAGGTCCCATCATGCTGGGACGCGACCACCACGACGTAAGCGGCACCGACTCTCCTTTCCGCGAGACAGCTAACATTAAAGACGGAAGCAACGTAATGGCCGATATGGCTGTGCAATGCTTCGCCGGCAATGCTGCACGCGGCATGAGCCTGATTGCCCTCCACAACGGAGGCGGCGTAGGCATCGGTAAGTCCATCAACGGCGGCTTCGGAATGGTGCTCGACGGCAGCGAACGGGTAGACGAGATTCTGAAATCGGCCATGCTTTGGGACGTAATGGGTGGTGTAGCCCGTCGCTCGTGGGCGCGCAATGAACATGCCATGGAAACTTGTGTGGAGTTCAATAAGAAACACCGGGAGTATTTGATAACTATTCCATATACAGTACACCTCCCCTAAATCCCCTCCCAAGGAGGGGACTTATGCAAAGCGGTAAGATAAATGCAGAAGAGATAAAACAAAATGAATATTAATAAATGATGCCTTGCTCAACTCCCCCTCCTTGGGAGGGGGCTGGGGGGAGGTGATTAAACGTAATAAATAAATATGAACAAAATCGTAGAATGCGTACCTAACTTCAGCGAAGGACGCGACCTGGAGAGAGTAGAACGTATAGTAGGCGCTTTCCGCGCTAAAGAGAACATCAAGTTGCTCGATTACAGCAGCGATAAGGATCACAACCGCATGGTAGTGACCGTGATGGGCGAACCCGAAGCCATCAAGAATGCCGTGATAGAAGCGGTAGGAACTGCCGTAAGCGAAATCGACCTGACCAAGCACGAAGGTCAGCACCCGCGCATGGGCGCCGTGGACGTGATACCTTTTATTCCTATCAAAGGAATGACTATAGACGAAGCCGATGCGTTGGCTAAAGAAGTGGGCAAGACCCTGGCAGACAAATATAATCTGCCCGTGTATCTGTACGAGAAGTCTGCTTCGGCTACGCACCGTCAGAACCTGGCAACTGTACGCAAAGGCGAATTCGAAGGACTGGCAGACAAAATGCAGCTTCCCGAATGGCAGCCCGACTTCGGCCCGAAGGAAAGACACCCGTCGGCAGGCGCTGTGGCTGTAGGCGCACGTATGCCGTTGGTAGCTTTCAACGTGAACCTGAACACCACCAAGTTGGAGATTGCCGACAAGATTGCCAAGAAAGTACGCTTCCTCGGCGGCGGCCTTCGCTTCTGCAAAGCCATGGGTGTAGACATGCAAGAACTGGGTATGGTGCAGGTGTCTATGAACCTGACCGACTTCACCAAGACGGCTATCTATCAGGCGGTGGAAATGATCCGCTTCGAAGCCAACCGCTACGGGGTCACCATCGCCGGCTGCGAATTGGTAGGCTTGGTTCCCTTGCAAGCCGTAGTAGATACTGCATCCTACTACCTGGGATTGGAAGACTTCTCAATGAAGCAGATACTGGAAACGCATTTGATGGAGTAACACTCCCTTACAAAAGGGTCTGATGGCACGCGGATGACACGGATTGGACGGATTAGCACGGATTTTATTTTTTAGTATGAAAGAAGAATTTACACGGAGAACCACAGAGAATACACAGAGAAACACGGAGAATCAATATCGAGAACTCTGTGCTACTCTGTGTGTTCTCTGTGAAACTGTCATCTTGATTAAATCCGTGCTAATCTGTCCAATCCGTGTCATCTGCGTGCTATTGGCCTCTCAAAAGAAAGTATACTATGAGTAATTATATTATCAAAAACATCACCCAACTTGTTACTTGTGCCGGCAATAAAGCCAAGCACGGCAAGGAGATGAGCGACCTTGGTATTATCGAGGGCGGCATGGTGGTTATTACCGACGGGATTATCTCGTACGTGGGCAAGCAGAATGACAATGTTATCAAGAATACTGCCAACTGCGAAGTAATCGACGCCCAGGGCAAGGCTGTGTTGCCGGGCTTTATCGACTCGCACACCCACTTTGTATTCGGCGGCTACCGCGAAGAAGAGTTCTCGTGGCGAATGAAAGGCGACAGCTACATGTCCATCATGGAGCGGGGCGGCGGTATTTACAGCACCGTCAACGCTACACGCGAAGCGAGCTTTGAGGAACTAAAAGAGGCTGCCAAGCGTCGGCTCGACAAGATGCTGGCTATGGGTGTTACCACCGTGGAAGGCAAGAGCGGTTATGGCCTCGACAAAGAGACTGAGCTGAAGCAACTACGCGTAATGAAAGAGTTGCGGCAAGAGCATCCTATTAATATCGTGACCACTTTCCTCGGAGCGCACGCCGTACCCAAGGGTTACACCGAAAGCGAGTACTGCGATTTCATGTTGAAGGAAGTGATGCCCATCGTAAAAGAAGAAGGACTGGCCGAGTGCTGCGACATCTTCTGCGAGAAGGGCGTATTCAGCACCGAAGAGTCGCGTCGTTTTCTTTTGGCCGCTAAGGAGATGGGTTTCAAGTTGAAGTTGCACGCCGACGAGATCGTCAATACCTGCGGCTCTGAATTGGCAGCGGAAGTTGGCGCCTTATCGGCCGACCACCTCTTGCAGGCTTCCGAAGCGGGCATTAAGGCGTTGGCCAACAGCAATACCGTAGCAACTTTATTGCCCAATACAGCGTTTACTTTGAAAGAGCATTTCGCCAAAGGACGGGAGATGATAGACGCGGGTTGTGCCGTGGCGTTGGCTACCGATCTCAATCCGGGCAGCAGTTTTACCTGCTCCATCCCTTTGACATTTGCCTTGGCTTGTATCTATATGAAGCTATCGCCCGAAGAGGCCGTAACGGCGCTCACCATCAATGCGGCAGCAGCATTAGGCAAAGCCGACAGCATAGGTAGCATAGAGGTAGGAAAGAAGGGCGACATCGTTATCCTCGAGTTCCCCTCGTATAAATTTCTGCCCTATCATGCAGGGATGAATTGTGTGGAGAGAACAATTAAAAGTTAACACCTCCCCCTCCCCCCCTCCCAAGGAGGGGGAGCCTTTTTCAGGATAACTAGGGGGAGTATAAGTATATGCATAAATAAACAATAATTTA
>DAIREI010000094.1:0-6222 GCA_036795675.1 Bacteroidales bacterium | reverse complement strand
CCGCCCTTCCTTGTTGCTTGTAACTCGCGTTGCTCGCAACTACTTCTTTATTACTTTACTTACTTTACTGCCTATTTTAATAAAATATATTCCTGCGGAGAACGCCGAAAGATCAATATTCACCTTGTTGGTGTTTAGATTATCATATACTTGTATTATATTTCCAGAAACATCAAATAGGCTGATCTTTTTGATGGCTTTACCGGCATTTTCAATAGTGACATGGCCGGTAGTGGGATTGGGATATGCTGCTATACGATTAATCCCGAGGTCTTCCATGCCGGTAACGGTCATGGTTTTACATGACATAAGCGATTTGCCGAAAGCGCAAATTTTCTCAACGCACCATTCATGTTCGCCAGCCGGGACGCTTTCATCGAGGAAGGAAGTCCCCTTGACATCTGAATCGATCAAGTTCCCGTCTCTGTATATATTATAGGAATACGGATTCTCTATTATCGATACTTCGTCCAGCTTCATGCCTAATGTACGGTCGGTCGATTTGTTAAGGTTGCGGAAAGCGAGGTAGACTTCGCCGGTATAGCCTGTAAGCGGGATATTCCTTTCATACCACACATCTCCTTCTTCCATCATCCTGTCGGAATACAGCAGGATGAAGTCATCGTAATCCCTCCCTGTGGTCGATATGTATACTTCATAATAGGCTTCGATCCACCATGCACTGGCCAAGGTTACGAAGAAATTCAAGCTTGCATCTCCGGTGGTGAGGGTAACGGGTGCCGTCACCAGCCAGTTGTCGGGCGAGTACTTGTAAGTACTGCCATCGGAGGGGTCGACCCATTCCACCAGAGAGTAGACGTATTCGCCTTTCAGACGCGATCCTGCTGCATCGAAGATATACGGGTCGTCGTAGTTGGCTACCCAAAGCTGGCCGTCCGCGTCTCTGTCCAGGTTTTTCCATTCGGAAGGGATTCCTTCTTCGAATCCTTCTTCGAATATCTTTACTGCTTCGGTCGGTTCTTGCGGGGTGTTCCATGTAAGCAGAGCTACGTATCCTCCGGTGCCGGATGTTATCTGGACGTTCAATCCTACAGGGTCTTCGCAAGCGCTGCAATAGCTCCTGATGATGGCGGGATCAGATTCTGAATCGCCACAAATGGTGATTATCTCCCATTGGTGCTCGCCACATTCGAATCCGCTGTCGGTATAAGAGAGCCCTGCGAATTCGGATTGTAATAATTGATTGTCGCGATAGATGTTAAATACGGCTGTTTCGTATCCCTCTGGGTAATCCCAAGAGAGAGCGGCTTTGCATTCGCCGTCATCATAGCTCACTTCGGCAGCCAAGTTGCGGGTTGGTTCGCACACCAGCAGGCATTCGGCTTCCAAGCAGGCCTTTCCCGATTCGCCCGAGGTATAGGTTGCCGAGATGCACCAGTTGTGTATGCCGGTCTCGAAGTCGTTGTCAGTGTAGGAACGTCCGGCGTATCCCGATTGGATGAGCGCATTGTTGCGATAGATATTGAACGTCGTCTCGTTTCCGGCGGCTCCATAGGGGTAGTTCCAGGTGATAGTGGCGCCGCAGTCCCCTACGCCAATGATGTTGTTCATCGCAACGTTGATATCCCGGGGAGCCTGGCGGGCGATGCACGAGGCTTTCCGGCTTGTGGCGGCTGATTCTCCGGTCGCACAGATGGCTCTGACGCTCCATATGTGTTCGCCTTCTTCAAATCCCGCGTCAGCATAAGTAGTGGCGGAAACAGCCGAAGCTATTTTCACGCCATCGCGGTAGACATTATAGGTGGCAGCGGGGTTTCCATCGGGATTCAGCCAGTTGAGCGTGGCGACGCACCCTCCTGCCACGTTGATGCGCAGGCTATGCGGTGGGGTGCAGGCTTCCCCATCCTCTTCGAGAGAGAATTGATAGCTGATACGCCCCATGTCGGCTGTGGCGGCGTAAACGCAGATGAAGTCTTCTCCGAAGTGGAAATCGATGTCGGTCACATCAGGATTGCGCAACTTATCCGATTCTATTTCATTCCAAGTCAAGCCATTGTCTTTCGAATAGATAATATTGACCGGCTCGCCTTCTACATACGACACAGCGGCGATATGATTGCTGTTGAGATAGGAATATTCGGCTTTGTCGGCCGTGTATCCCGATTGTGCGAGCGTCCAAGTCTCGCAGCTGTCTTCAGAGCGGTATATCTTTCCACCTGCAAATACGGTGGCATGGTAATCATCGGTTACGTTTACGTTCATATATCGGATGATGTCCGAACCGAGGCCTGCCGATTTGTCGGCCCAGGTCTCACCGCCATCATCGGTGCGGAATATTTTACTTCCCTTTGCCACGAAAGTCTTTTTGCTTCCCCAGAATGCAATGGGCGAGATATAAATTCCCGATACCGGCCCATCAGAATCGGGGGTTTGGATTTCCGTCCTTAGGATGTTTTCAAAGTCGCCGAGTTCGTATTGGAAAATGCTTCCGTTCATTGCAATCCAATAGCGGGTGAGTATGAATGGGTCGCGGGCAACGCCTTTTATATCGGTCGCTTCGCCTGGCAGTTCGTGGAGCAGGTTGTTTTCATCCTTATAATAGAGCTTTTTCTGGTTGCTATTCAGCAGGAAAGCCCAGAGCCCCCGGGTTTCGTCGGCGATGACTATGTCGCAATCCATGGCGTCGCCCTCCTCCACCTCGCCGGTAGCCAGGTTTTCCTGGTAGAACTTCGATTCGGCGGGGTTAATGTAATAAAGGTAAGGCGTCCCGTATTCGTTGCCGGCCGAGAGGCTCGAGCAGTTGCCGGGTATCAAGGCTTCGATTTCGGTGAAGCTCTGGCAGCGGTCGGCGGTGTGGTAGATAAGCCCATCTTCAAACACATACATCTCGTCGGGGTTGAATGGGTTTATCTCCGCGCCCAGCATGAAGAACTCCATAGTCGCCGGGTCTTTCAGCGTCGGCAAGCGTTCCCAATTGTTGCCTCCGTCTTGGGTGTAGAACATTTCGTTCTCTTCAATAATCATGATCTTGTCCGGCTCGCCGGGGAAATATCTTATATTGTGCACATAGTCGAGGATCTGTTCGATAAGCGGGGGGAGGTTCACCCGATTCCAGGTCTCGCCACCGTCGGTGGAGCGGACGACAAACTCATCGTGTATTTCGCCGCCTATCCAAGTGCCCACCATCACTTCATCGGGGTTGTTCGGATTGAAAGCTATTGGGCCGAATGTGACTCCTCGCATGTGCTCCTTCCAAGTCTTGCCTCCGTCTTTGGAAATAAGAAGCCCTCCGTCAATATCGCCGGGGCTATGCGTGCGTGCGATGAATAGCTTTTCCGGATCGTTGGGGCTTATGGCGACGTTAACTGCGTGAACCGTGTCGAATTCTTCGCTGTAATAAATCATGTCCCAACTTTCGCCCCCATCCTGGGTATAAAACACTTTTGTGCGCGGACTCCAGGAGTCCATCTCATAATAAGAGGTGTGCATGATGGCGGTATCACCACTTAGCCCATAAATGTCGAAAGATTCGATGCCGGGATGGTCTTCCACATTGGGCATCGGATATTGCCGCAGGTGCTTGGTTTCTACATCCAAGGCATAAAGCCCATAGAGCTCGTCGTTCTCATTACCGATGTTTCCAAATGCGAAATAGAGCTTTCGCCCGTCTTCGCTCATCTTGAAGTTTCCGAACTTGATGTATCCCGGTAGGTATTCGGGGTAGGTGTAGAGGTTTTTCCAGGAAATCCCTCCGTCTTCCGAAGCATAAATGCGGGGCTGGAGGTCGGCGATGCAAGCATAGATTCTGCCTTCTGTTTTCTTGTCATACAAGGATTTGCCCAAAGCGTTCCATCCCGATTATCCCTTTCGAGATTTGGTCATACTGCGCAAACAGGCTGTTGGTCGCAAAAAAGAGGACTGACAGCATGAGTGTTTTTAGTAAAGTAATTCTTCATTTTCATAAAGCGATATAATTAAATTAATAACTCGCCCTAGGGGTGTGATAATCCCCTGAGCGCTTCTTCCGGCAAAGATTGATTAAATCTGCGAGGTACACGCATTTTATTTTAGAAATAGCATGACGTGTAGGCGGAAATTATGTGACATCTCACAAAGAATAAAGATAATCGTAGAGGTTGGTATTCTCATCGAGGCCCAGCTTTCTTGATATTCTCTCTTTCCGCTTACGGCAGGCATCGGTAGTAATGTTGAGCATAGAAGCGATTTCTTTGCTGCTTAAATTCATGTATATGTAGGCAATGAAGCGGATGTCGTTGGTATTTAAGTCGGGGTGTTGCTGCTTCAATCGCGAAAGGAAGCCTTGGTTTACTTCTTCGAAATGGGTAAGGAAGTGCTTCCATTCATTCTTGGAATCCAATTGGTCTTTCAATGCTTTTATGTGAGAAGACAACAGTTTGTCGCTGCCCGACCCTGGGACTTTGTCGAGCGACTCTATCAGCTCTTCCAGCACCTGGTCGCGGTTGGAGAGCGAGAGCGCCTTGATGGACAATTGACGGTTGCGCAATTCTATTTCATTCTTCAGCCTCTCCTGTTCAAGCAAAGCGAATGTTTCTTTCTCTCTCAACTGTTTTTCCAGCAAGAGCTTTCCGCTCTTCTCCTTTTCCAGTTCCAGTTCAATAATCTTGCGACGGCTCTCTTCCAGCTTCTTTCCCTGCTTCTGCTTAATGGCGCGACTCCTTATCCACCAAAAGAAGAAAACGAGCAGGAGAAAGATAATCCCTATAATGGCGTAGAACACTCTCCGTTCGCTTCTCAGCTGTGTTTCTTTCAGCGACAGCTCGTGTTGCGAATTTTGAAGTTCAAACTTTATCTTGTTGTTCTCAAACAGCCGCCTGTTTTGTACGCGGTATAGCGAATCGCGCATCAGCAGTACGGAATCTTTATATAGAAGCGATTGTCATACTGCCTCATCTTGTAATTAATGTCTGACAAGAGGGAATATATATCCGCTTTATTCTCTATATCATCGCTCGCATGCAAGGCTTTTGTGGAGTAATAGGCCGCGCTGTCGAGGTTATTCTCCCATAACCAAGCCTCAGACATCATCGAGTACGATTTACTGATCAATGCAGGATGTTCTTCTATTTCCGTTTCTTCCGTCAGCTTGTTGCACTCCTCGATTACCTGCCGATAATTCTTCCGCAACAATATATTCTCGACCCTCACCAGATTGGCTTTCATATACTTATCCTCCATATTGGCGTACTTATCCTCCATATTGGCGATGAGGGGCAATACTTCATCAATATAATCTTTAGCTTGGTCGAGCCGGTCGATTTTATTGCAGATTGACGCAAGGTTGATTCCGTAAAAGCCAACCTTTACCATATCTTTATTCTCCTTAGCCATATCGTAAGCTTTTGAGAAGTACTCCCACGCCTTGTCATAATTCTTTTCTTTGGAATATAGGATGGCGATATTGCTCAGCACAATCATGTTCTGCTGGTCGTCGAGGTATTTTAGCGAAACCGTATACGCCTGAAGGTAGTAATTAAGCGCCTCGCCATAGTCGAACATCATGTAGTGAGAAATTCCCATATTATTTAAGGCCAAAAACAATTGCTCATGCCAATCGAGTTGCTCTGAAGCATCACGCACCATATCGAATATTTCCAAAGCCTTTGCATAATTATTTTCCTCTATCATTGCATCAATGCCTGTTTTAAGCAAAGAATCGGCATCATTAATTGACTTGGGCTGAGCGGATAAATCCATGCTGATAAACAAGAATGATAGGATGAGAAGAATATGATTGATATAGTTATGTTGCATGCTCTGGGTTGCTGTTCAAGATTGACAATACAAATATAATTCTTTTTCTTATTAATCGGGCTGAAATCTTGACATTAAAGGAATGAAGACCTTAATTTTATTCAGTAGGGAAAGTGAAAATATTCGTCGGCCGAGACCGACTTGCCAACTTCAAACGATGGATGGATAGGTGAGAAAACAAGAATAGACTTGCACAGCTCGCAAAACAGCTTTGCAGGCTTGGCAAAACAGGCTTGAAGATTTTAAAGGTATAGACCCTTGGTGTTAAAGGGTCTACAGTGTCGGCGTTCGAGGGTGTACAGTGTTAGGCTTCGCCTGTGAGCGCTACGCCAAAACTCTTTGCCCCCTCTATCCCCCTGAAGGGGACTTCTTAAGTCGCCGCTCTCAAAAGCCCCCTTCAGGGGGTTGGGGGCAGAGCCAGCCATTCCATTGCAAACTTAATAAAAATAATGGAGATAAACAACAAAA
>DAIREI010000093.1:0-6294 GCA_036795675.1 Bacteroidales bacterium | reverse complement strand
GGTATCGTTCCATTACAAAGCCCTCAACTATTCCGATTGGGCACCTGCCGCAGCAGACGCTTTGGAATATGCTGTTTTTGTCTCGAATGATAATGGGTCAACGTGGAATCCCATATTATCGGTTGATGCGGGCGGCCATGTTCCTTCCGACAATTTTGCAAGAATTGATGTAGATGCAAGCGACTATGCTGATAAGCTGTGCTTAGTGCAGTTTGTTTTTGAGCCGGTCAGCCCTGCCGAGATTTGGGTTTACTTAGATGATGTCTATGTCGGCACCGAGCCAATAAACGAACTTGAAGTAGTTGGTATCAAGGGTAACCTCGTTCCTTTGCCGGGCTTTGCTGATAATTATACCGTTTCTGTAACCAATTTAGGTTCGGCTTCCTCCACCAATTATACAGTGAAGCTGAAGAAAGACGATGATACCGAGTTAGCCTCTCTTCCAGGAGTAGCTATCGCTCAGTACGAGACGCACGATTTTGTATTTGAATGGACGCCCGATGTTCCGGGCATCGTTTATCTATATGGCGAGGTGGTTTTTGCAGAGGATGAGTTTATGGAAAATAATACGACGGATAAGCTTAAGGTATTTGTCCAGTTGGAAACTATCGAACTCATCACCATCGGAGACGGCACAGAATTGTATAGGGCTCCATACAATCTTTATTATAATGCCAGCTTGTCGCAAACACTCTATCTTAGCAACGAGCTCGGCATTAATGGCGGAGAAATCCATTCATTGATTTATAAAGCAAATGTCGTTTACGAAGGCAGCAATTTGGAGGATGTGGGCATTCAGATATGGATAGGCGAAACAGACCGGGACAATTTGAGAGACGGCTGGGTTACGCCATCTACGCTGACCGAAGTCTTCAACGGAACAATCAGCTTCCCGGCCGGGCAGTATGATTTAGTAGTTCCGCTGGATATCCCATACCAGTATAATGGCGGGAATTTAGTGGTTTATTCTCAAAGAAAAGATCAGCGCGGGGGCGATTGGAACGACTACTTCTATGGCACGGCCTATCCCAATTCATACCGCACCATGCTGTATTCTATTTTCTCTGGGTCAATAGATCCGCAGAATCCGCCGGCTATGTTTTACGAAAGCATACACGGCATACCCAATACCACTTTCCTGATAGACATGGATGGCATGGGTTCGCTCTCGGGTGTTGTGAGTGACGGAACCAATCCGATGGAAGGGGTAGACGTAAGAATTGCAGGCACCCAACTTTTCTGCATCACTAATGCCGCTGGGGAGTATCATTTCCCCAATTTGGCTAACGGACCTTGTGCCGTTGAGGCAAGCATATATGGCTATATTACCCAAACCATCGATGTTGCTATTCTGCCCAATGACGCTGTTACGCAAAATATAACCATGTCGTTGATTCCTACCTTTACCGTGAGCGGGAAAGTTGTCGGGCCCAATCCTGAGGTCGGGCTGGAAGAGGTGCAGATAAGCCTTTCGGGATATAAAGATTATGTTGCAATTACCGATGTCCAAGGCAATTACTCAATCCCCGATGTATATGGCGGATTCACTTATGAAGTGCTGGCCAAAACAAGAGGCTATGTTCCACACAGATCTAACCTTGAAGTTGCCAACGGCAACCTAGTCTTTAACATCGAACTGGAGGAGAAGTCTTATCCAGTAGCCAACCTCTTTGCCACAGAGGAAGATAATGATGCTGTTGTTACTTGGGATGCCCCTCCTGGATATGAAGGGAAAAGCTATATTTTAGACGATGGCGTCTTTGAAAACGGATGGCGCTACGACAATGCAGAGCTTACAGCCTGGTACGGCACCCGATTTGATGCCGGAGAAGATGGAGAGCTTACGAGTATTGATTTGTATGGGCTTGAGCCACAGTTTGGGGAGGCTTCAGATAGAAAACTAACTATCGATGTGTTTGATGAAGACCGCCAATTGGTGGGAAGCAGCGAGCCGTTCTTCCTTCCCGGCTACGACTGGGTAAATGTGCCATTGGACAACATTCCCTATTCAACGGTATTCTACGTGATGGTTAAATGGTCTCCATCAGACGAAGGAGCGACCAATTATCTCGGCTATGACCAAGACGGGCCGTATGCAAGCGAAGGCACAGATTGGTATTATGATGATAGCACAGGCTGGCAGACGATGTTTACTCAAACTTGGGGCATGTCGCAGGGCGTGTTTATGATTCGTGCCAATGCCGACGCCGAAATAGGCAGCGCTTCTACCACCTACGCCAACTTCGATTTTGCAAGGATGAGGCCTGATGATGCTACTCCATCTGATGTAACGCCCAAAGCAAGAGTAGAAAATGACGGACTGGACTTCATCAAATTGGCTTCGCCCATTGACGCAAACGCCCAGTATAATTATGAGGCCTTAAGTGGAAAATCAATCCCTGTGCCGGTTGAATACACTATTTATCGATTGGAAGAAGACGACCCCGAAGAATCTTGGACTTTGCTCAGCACCCTTGCAGAAACCACTTATACCGATACCGGCTGGAGCGCGCTGGGCGAAGGTGCTTATCAATATGCGGTGACTGCCCGCTTTACGAGCAGCAAAGTATCGGTTCCCCGATTGAGCAATCTAATGCTCAGGGGGTTGGAAGTAGGCGTAACGATAAACGTAACTACCAATTCGGGCGACCCGACCAGTGGCGCAGTCGTGACGCTGACCAACCAAAATGGTAACCCCGAAATGGTGCATTCTGCTACTGTTGAAGGCGATGCGCCCGTCCAGTTCCCCATTGTGAGGAAAGGAACTTACGACCTCGAAGTGTTGCTGGAAGGCTACGAACCCTACAATGTGCAAGGCATTGTAATCGATACCAACCTGACACATGATGCCGAGTTGATAGAAATCATCGTTCCGCTTTTCGGGTTGAGGATAGTAGAGACGGAGAATCCCACCGATCGCCTCTTTTTGTGGAACGTAATAGACCCCGAAGAGACGAAGATTTCCTATTACATCGAGCCGGATAATTACAATTGGATCAATTCATTGTATCAGAGCCTCGGTGTGGGCTATGGCGTTGTTTTCGATTTAACCAATTATACCGATGCCGTTCTGCTCAGCATGGACTTCCATCATGCACCATGGGGATTTGGCGGAATATGGGATTACAAAGTGCATGTATTTGATGTGGATGCTTCGCAAATGGTTTATTCGAGCGAGACTATACAAACGACAGATGATTTCATTTGGGAAGAAAATATCAGCTTGAATGATATGGCCGATTTGGGTGGCAAAAGGATAGGGGTTTTCGTTGAGCCGCTCAGCATGGTAGAAGATGCCGCTTTCCCCACCGTTAGCGCCGATAGAGATTCGTCCAATGCCCATTCTTATCGTTTGGATTTATCCACCTTGGACCTCTCGCTTATCGTAGGGCAAAACAACTTCGGTGAATACCTGATGAATCTGTGGATAATGGCTGCCCAATCTGGAAAGCAAAAGATATCGGGTGATGGCAAATCGCTGGCTAATTACACGGTCTACCTCGATGGGGAGCAAAAAGCCACCACCAACGATACACAATACTTATTTTCCGGATTGGCTTATGGCGACCATACCGCCGGCGTAAAGGCGGTCTATACATCGGGCGAAACAGCCATCCAAACCATTGATTTTGCTGTTGGCATGCCTGATAATATCGAATACGCGGCTTTATCCGATATCAGGGTTTACAGCCATTTGAATAATATTTATATCGTTAACGAACATAATGTCCGGCTGGAGCTGATACAAGTAATAAATATGCTTGGTAGCTTGGTTTATGAAACAAGAAACGATGCCTCCACCATGTTCAGTGTGGATATAGCCTCCGGACACTATGTCGTAAGATTGATTTCGGAAGAGGGTAAGGTTTACACCACCAAGCTCTATTTAACCAACGGGAGTAAAAGTCCTTTTCATAACAAATAAATATCTCTAATCTGGAATCTGGCTACGAAAAGAGGCTGCCTTAAAAGAAAGGACAGCCTCTTTTATTTCCTGCTTTCTTTTCAATCAATAGTACTCTATGGCATAAGAACCGATTTCGCTTCCAAGCATTTCGCTATCAATAGCCGTGACTGTAAGTTTTGTTACATAGCCGTCCTTGTCAAGCACATAATCGTAAGTGATTTCTGCACTGTAGCCATCATGCCTTTTCTCCTCTACTTTCGCTACTAAGTATTGGGGCGCACGGCCCAAGAACCCTCCGGTTTGATATACTATAAGGTCTGCAAACAAATCATTAAACACATTCAGCGATCCCTTATTCTCTATATCGCTATAAGTAAATACATACTCCGTACTGCCGGAGATTTCACCGTCCATTGTTTCGCTTTCGAAGGCTGATGTCCTATGATTATCCGAATATTCGAAGGATTGTTCATGCAAAATGTTACTATAAGGGTCAAGATTGCTTATTGTAGCCAGATAACCGGCGGCATTGTAGAAGAAGTATGTAGTATCCTCTCCAGCTTCATCGGCGTAGCCAAACGTAACAACATTCCCGGCCTCGTCCAATATCAACTCCGATACATTTATCACACCCGATTCATCGTATTGGCTTAATGTTACCTTGTTGTCGGAATAGATGAATAGCATCTCGGTTGAATAATCATATTCCTTACTATACAACTCGGCGGTCGACAGCCTATTACCATCGTAAGTGAATTTTACATAGCTGCCGCTTTCGTAATTTACTATCGCTCCGATTAGTTTCGACGACGATTGATTGCCAATACCGATGCTGCCACTATCTTCTTCGGAGCATGAAGCGGCAATCCCTACGACCAATATAATTAAAAGCGTCTTGCTTAATATCCCAAATATTCTCATCTCTGCGTAAATTTGATTAATTAGCGTTCTATCTGTAATGAGAACAAAGAAGAAGAAGTTTTGTTTTATTGGGTGTTCATCTTGATCCTTTATCGCTGACAAGTATTTTTTAGTGGTCGTTTATTTATTCCAATTATTGCTATTAATGGAGATTTTATGTAATTTTGCAGTACAATTGCAAATTTGCATAAAACAATGAAGACTGCATTTATAGAAAGAGACATCGCATCGGCTATCAAGGAAGCAAGCCGATTCTTTCCCGTAATTACGATTACAGGACCTCGTCAATCGGGAAAGACTACCTTGATAAGGCATCTATTTGAAGACCTAACTTATTACTCTTTAGAGAATTTGGATATTCGCCTTTTTGCTGCTAATGATCCCATTGCCTTTCTTAATCAAAATAAAAAAGGGATGATTTTAGACGAGGTACAAAACGTTCCCGAGCTATTTTCTTATATTCAGGGCATTGTAGACGAAGATCCGTCAAGACGATTTGTGTTGTCGGGCAGTTCTCAATTCTCTATGATGAAAACAGTCACTCAGTCTTTATCAGGCAGAACGGCTGTATTTGAATTGCTTCCTATGACCTATTCTGAGATTAAGAATTTGGCGGAAGACAAACCGTTGGACGATTTGCTGTTTGATGGCTTCTATCCAGCTATTTATGCCGAAAAGAACATTGCGAGTTTGTTTTATCCCAATTATGTGAAAACTTATCTCGAACGCGATGTGCGCGATCTCTTGCAGATAAAAGACATGATGCAGTTCCAAACTTTTCTTCGGCTTTGTGCCGGCCGTACCGCCAACCTGTTTGTAGCCTCCGAACTATCAAACGAAATAGGGGTAACGGTTAATACAATCAAATCATGGCTGTCTGTATTGCAGGCCTCTTACATCATTATGATGTTGCCTCCTTACTATGAGAATACAACCAAAAGACTAACCAAAACACCTAAGCTATATTTTATAGATACGGGATTGGCTTGTTATCTTTTAGGAATTGAAACACCTCAGCAACTAAGCCGGGATAAAAAGCGAGGCGACCTGTTTGAGAATTTTATCGTTGCCGAAGCATTAAAACGGCGGTACAATAAAGGGAAAGAGAGCAACTTGTTCTTTTTTCGCGACAGCAACCAAAATGAAGTAGACTTGATGCTGAAACATGGTGATCATTTCGATGCCATTGAAATCAAGTCCTCACAAACCTACAATCCCGATTTTGAAAAAGGATTGAAAGCCGCAGAAAAGACCTTCCCCGACCGCATCGACAGCAAAACCATCATCTATGCCGGAAGTTTTGAGAATACGGCAGGAGAGGTGAAACTGATTAATTATAAGGACATGGACCAGGTAATGGGATAAATATGAATGAATCATTCTTCTACATTTCAAAAACACTTATATTTGTAATAAGTAAGTAATCAAAATTAAGCGACAATATGTGTATAGTTAATAAACAGTCC
>DAIREI010000092.1:0-6327 GCA_036795675.1 Bacteroidales bacterium | reverse complement strand
GGATAGGGTTTCAACCCTATCAATCTATATGTCAACATATTTGTTAGTCCTGAAAGGACGATATAAAATCATCGTCATATTATCACGCCCTTTCAGGTACGGTTAGAGGATACGCTTATTTCACAGGGTTGAAACCCTGTGCTAAGTTATTTCAAGCCTTCGGCTTGTTTAGCTTTACTTCTCCAACGTAAACTGTCTGCGGCCTATCAGGTTCCCGTCGGCAAAGATGTCTACGCGGTACTGGCCGGGCAGCAGGGTTTCTTCTATCTCCCAATACATGTTCATGCGATACTCTTCGCCGGTGTACTCGAAGGTTCGCTTGATGGAGTAGTTGATATTCTTGCCCTCGAAGGAGAATACGTCGCCCGGGCTTTTTATCAGCACATCGTCGTCCGGTTTCAGTATACGGATATATATATCCTTGTTGCCGGGATCGGCGGTTACGTTGCTGTTGATGGTAAATTGAAATTCGATACGGGCCAGGTCTTTTATCTTCTTCTTTTCTTTGTTCTTCTTGTTAAGTCCGCGCACCACAATGTTGCTGGCATTGAGCTTGGCGGCAATTTGCACCGTCTCGGTCAGTTTCTCTTTTTCTTGCGTGAGGCGGGTTACCCGTTGCGATGCCTGCTGGTATTGTTCGCGTACCTCTTGGTTTTCCAGCGCCAATTGCTCGTTGATACGGTTGAGCGAGTCGATCTGCACCACATAGCTGTACATAATGCTACGCAGGGTCTTTATCTCTTTCTCCAGCTCTTGAATACGCTTGGTATCGGTTGCTCTTACTGTTTTCAGCTCTTCCTGCAGGCGTTGTACGCGCAGTTTCTCAATCTCCAATTGGTGGAGCAGCGAGTCGTTGGAGAGGGTTTGTTGGAAGCCTTCGTATTGAATGGTAAGGGCGTGCAATTCATTGTTCCATTCTTCCATATCGATGGCGTTGAGTTCTTTTATCGTCTCAATTTCTTTGTTCTTTGTGGTTACTTTCACAATACCCCAGATAAGAACGATCAGGAAGGCGACCGATAAGACGGACACGATAATGATCCATGTTTTTTTATCTTTCATAACGTACTTATTTAGATGTTTTGAGTGTTTCTATTTCATTTAACCAGATAGCCGACGAGGCATCGCTGGGCATACGCCAATCGCCCCGCGGCGAGAGGTTTACCGAACCTACCTTAGGCCCGTCGGGCATACAACTGCGCTTGAATTGATGATTGAAGAACCTCCGGTAGAAGACCTCCATCCAACGCAGTATGGTATTATTATTGTATTTCCCCTTGAAGGCGTGCTTGGCCAGCAGGTATATCTTGGTAGGAGTGAATCCGTAGCGAAGCATATAATAAAGGAAGAAGTCGTGCAACTCGTAAGGGCCGACTACATCCTCGGTGAATTGTGTCATCCCGCCCGATGCGGTTGTAGGTAATAATTCGGGACTGACAGGTGTATCGACAATATCGAGCAAAGTCTTTGCCGAGGCTTTATCCATCTGCGTATCGGCCACCCATTTAACCAAATGGCGTACCAAAGTTTTGGGTATTCCGGAGTTGACGGAGTACATCGACATGTGGTCGCCGTTGTAGGTAGCCCAGCCCAAGGCCAGTTCCGACATGTCGCCCGTGCCTATCACTAAGCCGTTCAGTTGATTGGCCAAGTCCATCAGTATCTGGGTGCGCTCGCGGGCTTGGGTGTTTTCGAAGACCACATCGTGTACGGAAGGGTCATGCCCTATATCTTTGAAGTGCTGTTCGCAAGCAGCTTTTATGTCTATCTCGCGTAGGGTTATACCCAACGATTTCATCAGGTTGAGGGCGTTGGTATAGGTTCTGTCGGTGGTGCCGAATCCGGGCATGGTAATGCCGTGGATCATCTTGCGGTCAAGCCCCAACTTATCTGCCATCTTCACGCAGACCAGCAGTGCCAGCGTAGAATCTAATCCGCCCGATATGCCGAGAATCAGTGCTTGGGCATTGATGTGCATCACCCGTTTGGCCAAGCCCAATACCTGTATGGAGAATATCTCTTCGCAACTCTCATCGTAGTTATCTGCCTGAGGGATAAAGGGTGTGGGATTGACAACGCGGGTTAGCTCGGGGTCATTTGGCGACAGGCTTAGCTTTGCTCTCTCATAATCTTCTGTCTCAATCTTTGCAAAGAAAGTCGTATTCTTACGCCGTTCCGAATCCAACAGTTCAATATCTATCTCGCTGATGATTAATTGTTCTTTTAATTGGAAGCGTTCTGATTCTGCCAACAATCGTCCGTCTTCGTAAATATAGGCATTGCCTGCATAAACTACATCGGTAGTAGACTCGCCAAAGCCTGCTGCGGCATAGACGTAGCCTGCCTGGCATCGCGCCGATTGTTGCGATATCAACGATTTTACATACTGCTGCTTCCCTATCAGTTCGGTACTTGCAGAAAGATTGAAGATGAGTTGCGCCCCCATCCTGACATGGTAGGAACTTGGCGGGACGACCGACCAGAGGTCTTCGCATATCTCGACGGCAAAAGTCATATTACCCATATCGAAGAGAATATCATTACCGAAAGGAACAAGTTCGCTTCCTTCCTTCCATTGAGCAGGCACAGGTCCAAACCTATCGTAGGACTTGAACCAGCGTTTCTCGTAAAATTCCGAGTAATTGGGCAGAAACTCTTTGGGAACGACTCCCAATACTTCTCCTTTTTGACAGACTACGGCGCAGTTGTAGAGTTTGGAATTATGCTTGATGGGTGCGCCCACAATGAAGCAGACCTCCATATCGCTCGTCTCATCCAGCAGTTCGAACAGGGTTTCTTTGGTTTGGTTTATCAGTGTATCTTGCAGAAACAAATCGCCGCAGGTATAGCCCGTAATGCAAAGCTCGGGGAAGACGACAATATCTACCTTCTTCTTTTCGGCATCGGCAATAAGCGCCTTTATCCGGCTCATATTAAATATGCAGTCGGCCACCTTCACTTGGGGGATGGCGGCGGCCACCTTAATAAACGAACGTGTAAGTTTTGTCTCCATAATTACTACTGTTGATATGCACCGTAATATCCTTTTCTCCGATCGGTTCGCCCAACTCCGAACTTAGGTCGAACGAGAGGACTGACTTAACCGGCGCTCCCGGGGCGTCATCATTCCTGCTGTGCAAGAAATAGAGTTCAATATTTCCCTGTTCCAATGCCTCTTTGTCGCAGATTAATCCGATGGAGTGCGCCACCGAATTGAATTCGATGTAAAACAGCATATTCAGGTAGCGACTTCCCGTCCATACACTTTCCAGACGAATAGGATGGTTAATCTGCTCATCTATCTCTTCCTTGCTCATCAGTTGCACTTTGCCCAAGGGTATTTTAGAGGACGAATGTACGGATATTTTCCGATTAACGCTTTCAATGTCATCATTTACGTAAGAAAACATGAGGTAAATACGGTCGCCGTCGTTGTATTGCGACGATAAGGGATTATCTGTAGTCAGGAGTTTTCCATTGTCGAGCAACAGCGTATTCGAGTTCAGACAGGTAGTAAGTTCTATCTGATACTCGCCCAGCCCATAATCCACTTCATCGCCTTCGCAGGAAGCGAAAAGAAGCAGAGGAATGAAGAGAAATAGATAATAGTATAGTTTCATTTTATTTTACTGATAAGTAGTTTTTCAGGGGATTAGCGTACATGGTATAAATTATCTCACGCAAGAAAGGAACGTCTTTGTTGGGCAAGTCAATTTTGTCTAGTTGCTGCTGGAGATAGGCGTCGAGGTTTTTCACATCGTCGTCGGTATAGCAGTGGGTGAAACGGTTCTCGCCCGTCAGGCGGTCGTAAAAAAGGTAATTGATAGGGTAGAAGCGGTAGTTGAGGAAGATTTCGCAATCGACCATGTTTGCCACTTCGTGTATCAACTCATTCTTGGGTAGCGAGCGGTAGGATTCGTTTAAGATGTCATTTATCGGACGGGCGAAGTGGAAGTGTATCCGCCCTTTGTATCCAAACAAGCCCGTTTCCATGTTCAACAGGTCGTCTCGTTGCGACTTCTTAAATTCGGGATTTTCCCGCCTTTGCTGAAGCTCTTTGGCTTTCAGGTAGTCGCAGGGGTCGTATTCGTAAGACAATGACACGGGCATAAGGTTCAATTCGCGGATGCTGTCGTAGGTGGGCTTATCGCTTCCCATGGCCAGCATCTTCAGCAAACTCTCTTGCGTGCGGTCGTCCGAGTCTTTGGCGCGGCCTTCGCGTTGTGCAATCCATATCGATCCATGCTTTTCCGAAATAGTGTAATGGATGTATTTCGACAGGTGGGTAGAAGCCAGCAATTGCTCGCGGAATGACACCCCACGCTTTACGATAAAGCTCTTGTTTATCCGCACAATATCCATTATCCAAGGGGCGAGTAACAGGTTGTCGCCAATAGCAATCTCCATGGTCTCGAATCCGTTGTCGGACAATACTACAGCCAAAATAGCGGCATCGAGCACAATATCCCGATGGTTGGAGATGTAGGTATAGGCGGTATTTTGCTTCAGGTTATTTATCCCTCCTGCTTCGATGGAATTTGACGAACGACCCACAAACTTGTGCACGGCACCATGTGCCAAAATGCTCTGAAAGTCGCGACTGTTCTTGATTTGCTTCATTACCGAGGCAAACTGCTCCCAATCGCCTCCGGGGAAGACGTATTCCATAATAACCCGCTTAAACTCGGGGTCGGCTAGCAAGCGCTCTATGGCCGCAGGAATTTCTTCGTCGTAATAGGGACGTATGTCGTCAAATTCGTGGGTCTTCATAGTTGTATTTTGTTTAATTCATTATCAATTATCATGCTCATCACCTCTTTTATGTCCAGCCCGGCCGCCTTTATCTGTTGGGGAATAAAGCTGGTGGCAGTCATTCCGGGGGTAGTATTCACTTCAAGCATGTATATTTCGCCGCCCGAGATGATGTAGTCTACCCGTATGATGCCTTTGGCTCCTACCCAATTGTATATCTTGCCGGTCAAATCTTGTATTTCCTCCGTGTGATGCTTGGATATGCGGGCGGGAGTAATCTCTTCCACGCTGGCGGGGTTGTACTTGGCGTCGAAATCGAAGAACTCATTCTTACTCACCACTTCGGTAATGGGTAGTAGAGTTAGCTCGCCGCCTGTCTTGAAGCACCCGCAGGTGACTTCCGTGCCGGGGATGAAGCTCTCTATCATCACTTCGCTTCCTTCGTCGAAGGCTAATTGGATGGCATCCTCCAGATCTACGGATTGGTTTACCTTGGTAGTGCCGAAGCTGGAGCCGCCGTCGTTGGGCTTTACAAACACAGGTAGTCCCAATTCTATCTCGATAGCATCTATATCAAAAGGTTCGCCTTTACGTAAGCAAACCGATTTGGCGGTCTTTACACCAAAAGCGTAAAGATATTTATTGCAGAAGTATTTATTAAAAGTGAGCGAGGCGGCCAGTACGCCGCAACAGGAATAGGGGATACTCAGCATATCTAAGTAGCCTTGCAAGAGGCCGTTCTCGCCGGGCGTGCCGTGGATGGTGATATAGGCGAAATCGAAGCGGGTCTTTATATTATTCTCCGTGAAACTAAAGTCGTTCTTGTCTACGGCTATCTCTTTGCCGTCTGTCAATACGCTCCATTTATCTTTAGTTATCAGTACGGTATAGGTATTATAGCGCGTTTTGTCGAGGAATGATTCTATCCCTTCGGCGCTTTTTAGCGAGATAACGATTTCGGAAGAATAGCCTCCCGCTACTATCGCAATGTTTTTCTTAAGACTCATATCCATTATAATTTCTCCATTTAAGGATGAGTTGACTCATATCTTCGGGCAGCGGACTTTCGAAGAACATGGCTGCGTTTGTCCGCGGATGTACAAAGCCCAGCGTTTCGGCATGTAAAGCCTGCCGCGGGCACAGCTCGAAGCAATTGTGTATAAACTGTTTGTATTTGGTGTGATGATTTCCTTTCAGTATCTCGTGCCCGCCATAGCGCTCATCGTTGAAGATGGTGTGCCCGAGGTATTTCATGTGAACGCGTATCTGGTGGGTACGGCCGGTTTCTAATCGGCAGTCGACCAAGGTAGTGTAGCCGAAGCGTTCGGCTACGCGGTAGTGGGTTACGGCCGGTTTGCCTGCATCGCCTTCGGGGAATACGGTCATCAGCATCTTATCGCGGGGATGGCGGCCGATGTTCCCTTCAATGGTTCCTTCGTCGTCTTTCATATGGCCCCAAACCAAGGCTTTATATTGCCGGCGGGTGGTTTTGTTGTAGAATTGCAACCCCAGGTGGGTCTTGGCTTCGGGGTTTTTGGCAATGACCAACAGCCCCGATGTGTCTTTGTCGATGCG
>DAIREI010000091.1:0-6329 GCA_036795675.1 Bacteroidales bacterium | reverse complement strand
ATTTGAAGAATTATGCCAATTACAAAAGTCTTTCTAAAGCCAAAGAAAGAAGAATCGCTTAAACGCTTTCATCCCTGGATTTTTTCCGGAGCGATAGACCGCATGGAAGGGACACCCGAAGAGGGTGACTTGGTAGAGGTGTACAATACCCAAGATCAACTGATGGGACGTGGACATTGCCAAATCGGGTCGATAGCCGTACGTATGCTCACCTTCAAAGACGAAGCTATCGATAGTGCTTTTTGGCGGAACCGGATACATTCTGCCTACCGCCTTCGCCACAGTATAGGACTGATTAAGCCCGATAACAATATCTATCGCCTCGTTCATGGCGAGGGGGATAATATGCCCGGATTGATTGTGGATGTTTACGGCAATACTGCCGTTATGCAAGCCCATTCGGCGGGGATACACGTGCAGCGGAAAGAGGTGGCCGCAGCGCTGAAAGAGGTGTTGGGCGATGCGATAGACAATGTATATTATAAGTCGGAAGACACGCTGCCTTTCAAGGCCGATCTGGGCGCCGAAAATGAATACCTTGTCGGCGGAGAAAACGTAGAAGAAATAGCATTGGAGAACGGGCTTCAATTCCATATCGATTGGTTGAAAGGGCAAAAGACCGGCTTCTTTGTCGACCAGCGCGACAACCGTTCGCTATTGGAGAAATACGCTCAAAACCGCTCCGTGCTTAATATGTTTTGCTACACCGGCGGCTTTTCTTGCTATGCCATGCGAGGCGGAGCCAATCTGGTTCACTCGGTCGACAGCTCAGCCAAGGCAATCGACATTACCAACAAGAACATCGAGATGAACTTCCCCGGCGATGCCCGCCATCACTCTTTCTCGGAAGATGCTTTCCGTTTCCTGAACAATATAGGCGACGAATACGATCTCATCATTCTCGACCCACCCGCCTTTGCCAAGCATCGCAAGGTGCTGCGCAATGCCCTGCAAGGGTATCGCAAACTCAACGCCAAGGCTATCGAGAAGATAAAATCGGGCGGAATACTCTTCACTTTCTCCTGTTCGCAGGTGGTATCGAAAGAAGATTTTCGTTTGGCCGTGTTTTCTGCCGCTGCACAAACCGGTCGAACCGTAAAAATACTACATCAGGTAACTCAACCGGCCGACCATCCGATAAACATCTATCATCCCGAAGGAGAATACCTTAAAGGCTTAATTTTTGAAGTAAGTTAAGTTGGAATAGGGTTAATCTATGTTAATAAAATGTTTTATAACATAAAGCATGCTACCTTTGTGCAGTGTTTTTCATGGTATTAGATTTAAGGTTAACACTCAAGATGGGTTGTCGGGATGACAACCTTTTCTTTTTTTCGTATTCTATACAAATGAGAGGATTTATGATTTTAGCTCACTCAATAGTAATTCATAGATTTCAGTCCAACCTTTTTCGTAAAGTTTTGCTTCTTCATCCGACAGCTTATTATAGGTATCCGAGTCAAAAAACATAGCCGTCGCTTTTTCTTCGTCAATATTAAATTCCAACATTAACTGTTTGATAATTGGTTCGGACACTATAATTAAGTCATACGTTGGTGCATCGTTAATTCTGTCTATGGTTTGAAGTGAATTGAGCGTGCAAAAGCAAATCTGGTTTGTTTCTTCATGGTAGGTAAGCATTCTTAAAAACTCTTCTTTCGCTATTTTGCCTTTCAAGTATAATCGCAATGTGTTTTGAACCTTATCGTCTGCAACGGGGCCTATTACAATATCATAATCGTGAATAGGAGCTTTTCTATTCTTATCTCTGTTTTGAACTATAAAATCAAGCCACTCTTCATTGTATCCGTCAAAATGTTTGATTTTGCAAATGGATTTTGTAAAGTCATTCTCTGAAAATTCAAACTCCGTAACAACTCCCTCTGTTCCGTATTTTTCCCCAATGATTCTCGCCCATTCTTCTGCATGATTGCGGAGAGTTGTCACATAAAAGCCTTTTCCAAAGTCTTTATTGGGTTTACATTTTGACAAATCAATTTCATCAACCTTAATATAACTACCGTGATAAACTTTCATTATCTCATTCCTCCGTTTTTGTAGCAAGTTTCATAAATATCGTGAATAGCCCAAATATCATTATCTGTGTGCAATGCCCACCAATGTTTATTTATAAAATCCCATCCGCCGTATTTCTTTAAATACTTGAAAGCAGCAGATGCAGGCATCTTGTATGCTTCCGCGAAGGCTGGTACAATAAAGCTGAGAAAGCTTATTTTATCGCTTGTCGCTTTGTCTATCGCTTTTTCTTCCATTGACTTTCATTCCTTGATTAATGCACAAATGTACATTTTTCTTTCTAATTCAGAATAAGATTTCATCCTTTTTTATCTATATTTGTGCTTTAATTCAACCTTATGAACAACGAACTGAAAATAATTCTGCCCGCCGAATGGGAACCCCAAAGTGGTGTTATGCTCACTTGGCCGCATCGCGATAGTGACTGGTACGAAACTTTCGACGAAGTGATTCCCTGCTTTGTCACCATTGCCAAAGAGATAATCAAACGCGAGAAACTTATAATCGTTTGCGCGAACACCGACGAAGTGAAAAGTGCCTTGGGCGATGTGGATTACTTGCAAATCATCTTCCGCGAAATATACTCAAACGATAGCTGGGCGCGCGACCACGGACCTATCTCTATCTTCGTCAACGAGATTCCTTATCTGCTCGACTTCACCTTCAACGGCTGGGGGCTGAAATTCCCCGCTAATTACGACAACCTGATCACCAAGCAGCTTTATGACAGCGAGGCCTTTGGCTCCGATGTGGCTTACCAGAGTATGCGGCAAATGGTGCTGGAAGGCGGGAGCATTGAGAGCGACGGCAAGGGGACGCTGCTCACCACTACCGAGTGCCTGATGTCGCCCAACCGGAACGACTATAAGTCGCGCTTAGAAATAGATGAATACCTGAAGATGCTCTTTGCAGCAGAGCGCGTGCTGTGGCTTAACCACGGCTACCTCTCGGGCGACGATACCGATAGCCACATCGATACCTTGGCTCGTTTTTGTAACGAAAACACCATCGCCTACGTGCAATGTACGGACGAAAGCGACGAGCATTATGAGGAGTTGAAGCTGATGGAAGAACAACTCAAAACCTTCAAAACTGCTGAGGGTAAACCCTACGAACTGATTGCGCTGCCCATGACCAAGGCCGTATATTATAAGGAAGAGCGATTGCCTGCCACTTATGCCAATTTTCTGATAATCAACGACGCGGTATTGATGCCAGCTTACGGAGGATTTGAGGATGACGATGCGGCAAAAGCATTACAAAAAGCCTTCCCCGAGAGAGAGATTATTGCTATCGACTGCCTGTCGCTAATCAAACAACACGGAAGCCTGCATTGCGTTACCATGCAGTTCCCCAAAGGATTTATTAAAGAATAATTAAGCCATGAATACACTGAAGATAGGACTTGTTCAACAGTCGAATACGCCGGATAAAGAAGCGAACATCAATAAGCTCACTCATAGCATACGCCAATGTGCCGCCGACGGTGCCCGGTTGGTTGTACTGCAAGAACTGCACAACGGCCTTTATTTCTGTCAGACAGAAGAGACCGGATTGTTCGACATGGCAGAACCCATCCCCGGCCCTTCTACCGAATACTTCGGCCGGTTGGCTAAGGAATTGGGCGTGGTGATCGTCCTGTCATTATTTGAGAAACGGGCACCCGGGCTGTATCATAATACGGCCGTGGTAATTGACAGCAACGGTTCCATTGCCGGGAAGTACCGGAAGATGCACATCCCCGACGACCCCGCTTATTACGAAAAGTTCTACTTCACACCCGGCGACCTGGGCTTCAACCCCATACAAACCTCAGTCGGCAAACTGGGCGTGCTGGTTTGTTGGGATCAATGGTACCCCGAATCCGCCCGATTAATGGCCTTGGCCGGAGCCGACCTGCTCCTCTACCCTACTGCCATCGGTTGGGAATCGACCGACAACGGTGACGAAAAACAACGTCAACTCAATGCCTGGATCATTTCGCAACGGGGACATGCCGTGGCCAATGGTTTGCATGTAGTCTCGGTAAACCGCGTGGGGCACGAGCCTGATCCATCCACCCAAACCAATGGAATCACCTTTTGGGGCAATAGCTTTGTTGCCGGCCCTCAAGGAGAACTACTCACTCAACTTCCGAACGAAAGCGAAGAGAGCCGGGTGATAGAGATTGACCTCGAACGCTCCGAAACCGTGCGCCGTTGGTGGCCTTTTCTTCGCGACCGCCGCATTGATGCCTACGGCGACCTTACCAAGCGATTTATCGATTAGGTTAATTATCGTTAAATAACCAACTTTTCTTTACGTAACTATTGCTAGTATTACGTAAAGTACGTAGACTTGCGGAGCACAAGTAGATTAATTAGCAATAATATGGAACAGTTAACTCCGCAAGAAGAACAACTTATGCTGTATATTTGGCAATACGGCAAAGGCTTTGTAAAGGACTATCGCGAAATGTATCCCGAACCCAAGCCCCCCTACACAACAGTAGCGACCATTATAAAGAAGCTGGAAGCGAAAGGCTATCTGGCCTCTAAACTCTATGGCAATACCTACGAATACCGTCCCAAGATAAAGAAAGAGAAGTATCAGAGCCGTTATATGACGGATATTGTGAACAACTTCTTCCATAGCTCATACAAGGATATGGTAAGCTTCTTTGCTAAAGAGGAGAAGCTGTCGGAAGACGATTTGCGCGAGATAATAGCAATGATAAAAGGTGAGAAGTGACACCTCCCCCTAACCCCCTCCCAAGGAGGGGGAAACGGCTCCCTCTCCTTGGAAGAGGGCGGGGGGAGAGGTAAAACATAAACATTTAACGCTAAACACTAAACAACTTATGATTATCTACATGATAAAGGCCTCTATGGCGCTCATACTTTTCTACGGCGTGTATCGTCTGTTTCTGGGCATGGACACCTTCTTCCGCTGGAAGCGCGTATTGTTATTAAGCATCTTGTTCTTTTCGGTTATCTATCCGCTCTGGACAATTACGATTGCTATGGTAGAAAGCTTCGGCCTATCGCCCTCTACCGTCAATATCATCCCCGAATATATATTGAATGAAGTGACGGTTTATGCCCAAGGGCAACAATCCACGGGCGTTTCTACCATTAATATCTTACTTATCGTCTATGCAATGGGCGTTGCCCTATTATCTATAAGGATGCTGATAGAACTGATAAGCGTATCGGGCATCATTATCCGTTCCGAAAAGACAATATTGCAAGGGAAGAGAGTCTATATCAATCACAAGATTAAAACGCCTTTCTCTTTCTTCAAGTGGATAGTGATTAATCCCGACAATCACACCGAAAACGAGATAAAAGAGATACTCCTACACGAAGAAACACACGTAAAGGGGATACACACCCTCGACACACTTATAAGCGAACTGTTTTGCATCGCATTCTGGTTCAATCCCTTTGTTTGGCTTATCAAGCGCGAGATACGCATCAACCTCGAGTACCTGGCCGACCGGAGCGTAATCAACTCGGGCTGCGATTCACAGCATTACCAGTTCCATCTTCTCCGCTTAACTTACCACAAGGCTGCAGCAACACTAACTAATAACTTCAATGTATCACCATTAAAACAACGTATTCTTATGATGAACAAAAACAGAACGCACCTATTCGGACTGACGAAGTACACCTTCTTCATTCCCATAGCGGCCATGCTGCTCTTCTTCAATTGCCAGAAAGAGACGACGCAGAATGACCAACAAGCCAATGAAGAAACGGAGATTCCTCCACCACCCGACCCGAGCGTACTATCGGAGGAGGATTTCAAGCCTATACCTACAGCTACGGTAGAAGGCGCTCCTGTAGAGAAAGCCCTGACGCCTCCTCCTATTAGCAAAACAGATGAAAAAGGGGCGCCTATCCCTCCTCCTGTCCTTAAATATAACGAAGACGGTTCGCTGCATGTGTACGAGAGAACAGGCCAAATGCCTCAATTCCCCGGCGGAGAGGCTGCATTATACCAATGGCTGAATAACAACCTCGTTTATCCGGCCGCTGCTGCCGAAAGAGGCGTACAAGGCACAGTAACACTGCGCTTCGTTGTAACGGATACCGGCGATATAGGCGAAGTGCAGATACTAAGAGGCGTGGATGATATGCTCAATGCCGAAGCCATGAGGGTGGTAAAGAAACTGCCCAAGTTCATCCCGGGCCAACAAGACGGAGTGACTGTAGCCGTATGGTTCACTTTGCCGGTACGGTTCAGGCTGCAAACCAACTAATTACTTACAATCATTAAAACAATATTTCTTATGAAAAACATCGTAT
>DAIREI010000090.1:0-6346 GCA_036795675.1 Bacteroidales bacterium | reverse complement strand
GTTCCCCCAAAGGGGGAAAGCTCCCCCTCCTTGGGAGGGGGCTGGGGGGAGGTGGGAGTATTGCTTCTCTTCCTACTTGCTTTATCCCTCTTCGCCTGCGGCGATAAAGACGACCCGGTAATCCCCGAAAATTTCCGCTTGGAGGAGATTATTATCGACGGGCAAAGTAACCTGTCGGCATATACCGATATCAATCCGCAAAACTTATCCATAGAATTTATATTTTCAACCGCTTTCGACAAGAATACCATTGAAGGGAACATTACCCTGAAAGATAAAAACAAGCAAGAAGTAAAACTTTTATTCACTTATCCCAACGAGAAGACAGTGCTTGCCGAGCCTGAATCCTCTCTGAACACTTTTACTGATTATGAATTGGTGATATGGACGGGCATAAAGTCTCAACAAGGAACAACCATCATGACGGGAAAGACTTATTCCCTTTCTACAGGTTTGGATTTGTCCGATAAATTCCCCCGGATCCCTGATGAAGAACTATTGGATTTGGTACAGAGCCAGACCTTCAAGTACTTTTGGGACTTCGGTCATCCCACCTCGGGCATGGCAAGAGAAAGAACCACCTCGGGGCATACCGTCGCTACCGGCGGTACGGGCTTTGGGGTAATGGCCATGATTGTAGCCGCGGAAAGAGGATTTGTCTTGCGAAACGATGCTTTGCAGCGCGTTCAAAAGATTGTGACTTTCTTGGATGAGAAATGCGAGAAGTTCCACGGAGCTTATTCCCACTGGATTAACGGCGAAACAGGCAAAACCGTCCCATTCAGCACGTACGACGATGGGGGCGACCTGGTAGAAACCGCTCTTTTGTTCCAAGGCTTGTTGGCAGCCGGGCAGTACTTCAACTCAAGCGATGGCGCTGAGGTAAATCTGCGAAATGACATAACCCGCTTATGGGAGGCCATCGAGTGGACGTGGTATCAACAAGATGGACAGAATGTCCTCTACTGGCATTGGAGTCCCACTTATCATTGGCAGATGAACATGAAAATCACAGGTTGGAACGAAGCATTGATTGTTTATGTATTGGCTGCTTCGTCGCCTACTTACCCTATCTCGAAGGAGGTTTATACACAAGGTTGGGCGCGCAACGGCGCAATGGCTAACGGTAAACTCTTTTATGGACTTTCATTGCCCTTGGGTAATGATTATGGGGGGCCGTTGTTCTTCAGCCATTATTCGTTTTTAGGGATTAATCCCAAAGGGTTGTCCGACCAATATGCCGACTACTGGACGCAAAACCAACATCATTCATTGATTAATTATAAGTATTGTATAGAAAATCCCAAGAAATACGCAGGCTATGGCGCCGACTGCTGGGGACTTACGGCAAGCGACGGGAACGGTGGCTACAGTGCCCATTCGCCCACCGACGACAAGGGGGTGATTGCGCCCACGGCAGCCCTCTCGTCCATGCCCTATACGCCCGAAGAGTCGATGAACGCCCTGCGTTTCTTTTATTATAAATTGGGCGACCAATTGTGGTCGGATTACGGCTTCTACGATGCCTTTAATCTCTCCGCCCAATGGTTCGATAATCAACATATAGCCATTGACCAAGGGCCTATTGTGGTGATGATTGAAAATTACCGCACCGGCTTGCTCTGGTCCTTGTTTATGGCAGACGAAGAGATAAAAGAAGGGCTGCGGAAGCTGGGATTCCAAAGCCCGGATTAATAGGGATTAATGGCACACGGATGACGCGGATTTAATAGATTTACGCGGATAGTTCTTGCCCCCAACCCCCTGAAGGGGGCTAAGTAGAGACGCAATGCATTGCATCTCTACAACACCATTTGATGCAAATATAGGGGATTTTGGGGTAAGACAAGACGAAGAATAAAATCCGTGTAAATCCGTCCAATCCGTGTCATCCGCGTGCCATTGGCGAAGAACAAGATGATAACTTATTAAACAACGATAATATGAAAAGAGTAATTTCAGGTTTAATAGCAGCGCTGCTTCTCCTTGTGCTCTGCACCTCATGCAAGAAAGAGCAGGATATGGAGATGGATGTATTCATCTCCGAATTGATGAGCCGCATGACTTGGGAGGAGAAGATAGGACAGCTCAACCTTCCCGCTTCGGGCGACATTACCACCGGCCAAACGCAGAGCAGCAACATTGCCGAGAAGATAAGGAACGGCCAAGTGGGCGGTTTGTTCAATATAAAAGGAGTGGACAAGATACGCGAAGTGCAGCGTATTGCCGTAGAAGAGAGCCGCATGAAGATTCCTTTGATTTTCGGGATGGATGTGATTCACGGCTACGAAACCGTCTTTCCTATTCCGCTGGGTATGGCGGCTACCTGGAACATGGAGGCCATTGAGCAAGCCTCGCGTATTGCGGCTATTGAAGCAAGCGCCGACGGGATTAGCTGGACATTCAGTCCCATGGTGGATATATCGCGCGACCCCCGCTGGGGACGTGTATCCGAGGGCGTGGGCGAAGACCCCTTCTTGGGCGGCGAGATTGCCAAAGCCATGATTTACGGTTATCAGGGTAGGGGAGATAAGGTATATAAATCGAATACTCATATCATGGCCTGCGTGAAACACTATGCGCTTTACGGAGCCTCGGAAGCCGGGCGCGATTACAATACGGTGGATATGAGCCATCAGCGCATGTATAATGAATACTTCTATCCTTATAAAGCCGCCGTTGAGGCTGGGGTAGGAAGCGTGATGGCCTCGTTCAATGAGATAGACGGTGTGCCCGCCACAGCCAATAAGTGGTTGCTGACCGATGTGTTGCGTAATCAATGGGGCTTCACCGGTTTTGTTGTATCCGACTATACCGGCGTGAGCGAGATGATAGCCCACGGCATCGGCGATTTGCAAACGGTATCGGCACGAGCCTTGAAGGCCGGATTGGACATGGATATGGTGAGTGAAGGCCTGCAGACCTTGGATAAATCATTAGACGAAGGACAAGTAACAGGTTCGGATATTGACCGCGCTTGCCGTCTCGTATTGGAAGCCAAATACAAGTTAGGTCTCTTCGACGACCCCTATAAATATTGCGATAGCAATCGAGCCAAGACCGAGATATTCACCCAAGAGCATCGCGATTATGCCCGTAAGTTTGCCACGGAGAGCTTTGTCCTGCTGAAGAATGACAACAACACCCTGCCGCTGAAAAAGCAGGGCACCATAGCCGTGGTAGGTCCGCTCGCCAATACCCGGTCCAATATGCCGGGCACTTGGAGTGTGGCAGTCGACTTGGATAAACCGGCTACGCTTATCGAAGGTTTGCAATCGGTGGCAGGTGACCGAGCCAAGGTTGTTTATGCCAAAGGCAGCCATTTGACAAGCGACGCTAAGTTGGAGGAGAACTCCACGATGTTTGGGCGCACGCTCCATCGCGAATCGGAGAACCGTTCCGACCGGGAGATGCTGGTGGAAGCCATCAGAGTATCACGTTGTGCAGACGTTATCGTGGCCGCTCTGGGCGAGGCTTCCGAGATGACCGGTGAGGCAAGCAGCCGTACCAATATAAGCATCCCCGATGTGCAACAGGAGTTGCTGAAGGAATTGCTGAAAACAGGCAAGCCCGTGGTGCTGGTTCTGTTCTCCGGCCGCCCGATGACCCTTCCTTGGGAAGAGGCAAATGTACCCGCTATACTCAATGTGTGGTTCGGAGGTACGGAGGCCGCTTATGCCATTGCCGACGTGTTGTTTGGCGATGCCAACCCGAGCGGGAAACTCCCGGCAACCTATCCGCAGAATGTGGGGCAGATTCCGTTGTATTACAATCACAAAATGACCGGCCGACCATTAACCGGCGAATGGTTTACCAAGTTCCAAAGTAATTATTTAGATGTGAGCAACGAGCCGCTCTATCCTTTCGGTTACGGCTTAAGCTATACCACGTTCTCTTACAGCGATATTAGCCTAAGTTCCACAATTATGGAGCAAGACGGCCAGCTTACGGCGAGCGTTACCCTGAGCAATACGGGAGCGATGGATGGCGCCGAAGTCGTTCAACTCTACATCCGCGACATAGTGGGCAGCGTAACCCGTCCGGTGAAGGAACTAAAGGGCTTTGAGAAAGTATTTCTAAAGACCGGCGAATCTAAGACGGTTGAGTTTACCATTACCCCCGAACTGCTGAAATTCTACAATTACGATCTTCAATTCGTTTGCGAGCCGGGTGATTTCGAAGTAATGATAGGCGGCAACAGCCGGGATGTGAAATCAACAACGTTTACATTGGAATAATACATATAATATGAAGAACACAATTGTCTATTTTCTTTGCTTTGTGCTTATCAGCACCGCTTGCACTAAAAAGCAGGATAAAAACAGTCCCGAAGATCGAACTAAAATCTCCGACGAGGTTTTGTTGGATAGTGTGCAACGCCGTACCTTCCTCTACTTCTGGGACGGCGCCGAACCCGTAAGCGGGATGGCTCGCGAACGTTTTCATGTCGACGGCGATTACGGTCGGTACGACAAGAACACGATTACATCGGGCGGCAGCGGCTTCGGTATTATGGCTATTGTTGCCGCTATTGATAGGGGCTATATCACCCGGGCAGAAGGATTGGAACATTTCGAACGAATAATCAATTTCTTAGAGACGGCCGATTCTTTCCACGGCGTATTCCCTCACTGGTGGAATGGCGAGACCGGCAAGGTGGTTGGTTTCAGCGAGAAGGACAACGGGGGCGACTTGGTCGAAACCTCTTTCTTGATGCAAGGGCTATTGGCTTTGCATCAATACTATGTAAACGGCAGCGAGAAGGAAAAAGCCTTAGCCGCTCGAATCGACAAGCTCTGGCGCGCTGTGGACTGGAATTGGCATCGCAACGCCAAGAACGTGCTGTATTGGCATTGGAGTCCCGAACATTCGTGGGAGATGAACTTCCCTATAAGGGGATATAACGAGTGCCTTATCACCTACATCATGGCGGCCTGTTCGCCTACCCACGGTATCCCCGCCGAGGTGTATCATGAAGGTTGGGCCGATAGCGGCAAGCTGATTGAACCCCACGAGTTGGAAGAGCATACGCTCAATATGCACTATCAGAGCAATTGCGGGGTAGGGCCGTTGTTTTGGGCGCACTATTCTTTCTTAGGATTAAACCCCAACGGGCTGAAAGACCGCTATGCCGATTATTTTCAAGAGATGAAGAACTATACCCTCATAAACCGCGACTATTGCATCCGCAATCCCAAGGAATTCAAAGGATATAGTGAAGATTGCTGGGGACTGACCGCCAGCTATTCCGTAAAGGGCTACTCGGGTCATGCCCCTTGCGAAAACCGGGATAACGGGGTAATATCACCCACGGCCGCCCTATCGTCTATCGTTTACACGCCCGAAGAATCCCTCCGGGTGATGCGTCATCTGTATGAGCAAGGCGATAAACTATGGGGTCCCTACGGTTTCTACGATGCTTTTAGCGAAACAGACGATTGGTACCCGCAACGTTATCTCGCCATCGACCAAGGCCCTATTGCCGTAATGATAGAGAACCACCGCTCGGGATTATTGTGGAAACTCTTTATGAGCCACCCTGACGTACAGGCCGGACTGAAGAAACTCGACTTTGAGTTTATTGTGGCAGATTGAGCTTTGTATTTGCATCCTTTGTGAATTAGTCTTATTTTTGTATGCAAAAATAATCTGAATCACAGTATGAAAACAAGAATCACTATTTGGCTTGTCATGGTTTTCCTCTTGGGTAGCCAAGCGTTCTCTTATGGTCAATCCAAACCTCGCATCGGTATTGCGGGCATAGCTATCGAGTGCAGCACCTTCTCGCCGGCTATTACCCCCGAAGAGGCCTTTCGTAAAAATACGGGCGATGCGCTGCTCAATCGCTACCCCTTTCTTCGCGAAAACACCCCTTTGCGCGAGCGGGCCGAATGGCTGCCTGCCATGGTGGCCAATGCCACACCCGGCGGAACCCTGACCATGGAAACCTACCTCTCGCTTACCAATCAGATTCTTGACTTACTTAAAGCCAATGCTCCCTACGATGCCCTCTTCTTCGATATTCACGGAGCCATGAGCGTAATCGGCTTGGACGACCCCGAAGGCGACTTCATACTCAAAGTAAGAGAGGTGATAGGTAACGATGCCATTATCTCTACCTGTATGGATCCGCACGGCAACCCCACATGGCGTTTGACCGAGAATACCGACCTCATTACCTGCTTTCGCCTTTCGCCTCACGAGGACTCGATGGAATCGAGAGAACGCGCCGTGAACAACCTCTTAGAACGTATCGAGTCGGGCAAAGGGCGCCCCGGCTATAAAGTTTGGATACCCGTTCCCATCCTTTTGGCGGGCGAACAATCGAGCACACGCGTAGAACCCG
>DAIREI010000089.1:0-6351 GCA_036795675.1 Bacteroidales bacterium | reverse complement strand
GTTGGAAAACCTGATTATATATGGTATGAACGGCAAGCCCATTGTAGCTCGCACGCCAAATCAGAAGCGTTTGGTTGAAGAGTTTGACAACAACGACATGCTGTTTGCCATAGGCCCGGCGGGTTCCGGAAAAACCTACACGGCTATTGCGCTGGCGGTTCGCGCATTGAAGAACAAGGAAGTACGCAAAATCATTCTGAGCCGGCCGGCAGTGGAAGCGGGCGAAAAACTGGGTTTCCTGCCCGGCGATATGAAAGACAAAATCGACCCCTACCTGCAACCCCTTTACGATGCTCTGGAAGATATGATTCCCGTATCTAAACTGAAAGAGTACATCGAGAATAAAGTGATACAGATTGCGCCTTTGGCCTTCATGCGCGGACGCACACTCAACGATGCGGTAATTATATTGGACGAGGCGCAGAATACTACTACGCAGCAAATTAAGATGTTTATCACCCGCCTCGGCATGAATGCCAAGATGATTATTACGGGCGATATTACCCAAATCGACTTACCGCCGTCGCAACGTTCGGGGCTGATCCATGCCATGAAACTCCTGAAAGGCATCCCCGGCATCGGGCAAATCGAGTTCGATAAGAGCGATATAGTAAGGCATAAGCTCGTACAACGGATAGTAGAAGCTTACGAAAAGGAGATGAACGATAAAAAAACTCAAGGGGAGGATTGAGGCAACGAAATCTTCGACACAATCAGCACGCCTAAATCGTATACTATGCTGTCGACCGTTTCAATCTGATAGGATGACAGTTGAGGTATAGATGAGACCATTGAGGAGCGAGACATAACCTTGGGCGAGAAAGCATTACTCAATACATAATCATTTTGTTGCAAGAGCGAATCCAACTCATAAGTATCCTCTTTTACGGCATATAATTGGAAGTTCTGACCGGGACGATTGTACTCCAAGTTAGTATCGACGGTTTGCTTATCACTCAGATAATACACTTCGTCGGGATGGTTTTCCACATACCTAACCATAGCCGGCTCGGAGGTTAATTCGAAGAAATGGGCGGGGATAAGCCCCACCGGCAGGTTCCATATCAATATGCTTCCCGCAAAAGCGTATGCCGGCAAGCGCCTGAAACGGTAGGCCGGAAACAAAGAAAGGGCGAGAGCAAAAGGAAGCATGACCATAAACTCCGCATTCCCGTCCGAAATAAAAGCAAATAATAATTGCAGGAAGAATATCACCAGATGGTATTTGGCAAACCGGCTATAGAAGAAACTGTCGGTCTTTTCCTTGCCTACGCGCCTCAGTTTAATGCACCCCATTATTCCCAACACTACGGAAACAAGCATAAAAAAGCCTATTACCCAATACTTTTGTATTAAAGGAAGCATATAGCCATGTACCTGATAAAAGGTCCGGATAAGATTTACCGGTGTAAGCAACAACGATTTGGCTTTAATCGAAAAGCTTACACTATCGTGATGCACATAATCATGAGCGATAAACTCCACTACCGACGACGAATCGTTATCCGTTAAATAAAAGACTAAGATATAGACTACCGGCACAATACAAGATACGATACCGTATCGGACAAAATTCTTCCACCATTCATCTTTATAGGCCGCCATAATAAAGAACAACAATCCCAACCACCAAAAGAAATGAACTTGATGAAAAAGACAAGCTACAGAAGCCAAGAGAGCAACCCAATAAGTAGATTTGCGATTAATGGCCGCCCAACTCGCCCATAACGAGAAGAATAGGGGCAAAATATAGGTTTCGCCCGTAGTGGCGTAGCGCATAAATCCGAAACAAGCCCCCAGAAAGATAAGAGTCATAGCTCTTGTTCTTTTGCTGGTAAAGGGCGAAAGGATGGCATTGGCAAACAGCAGGCAGCCCATGGCAAAGACCGCATTCATAATACAGATGAAAGGCAATGTATTTGTAATATAAAACAGCTTGACGGGAATGTAATAAAAGGCATTGTACAACAAGTGATGGGGCATAAACAGCTCTTTCCCGTCGCGTATCAGGCAGGCGTAGGCATAAGTATCTCCGCTACTATTGATGGAGGGCAATAACAGGTACAGCACACCCATCAACAATACCGTCAACAAAGGCCAATCAAGTTGACGTCTTGCCACTTGCATATTCAATTTATTTGTTATTACTTTGCAAAAGTAACAAATCTTTTCAAACCGGGTGCGAGAATAAGCAATCTCTCCGTTCTAAATCGGGTGAAGTTGCTGTCTCAATAGGGTGAAACAGTCGTCTCAATAGGGTGAAACGAGCGTTTCAATAGGGCGAAACGCTAATACCCTATCATCGCTCCTATCTGATACACTGCGAAACTCACCAACCAAGCCAGCAGCGTGGTATAAACGACCGAGAAAGCAGCCCATTTCCATGTGCCTGATTCGTTTTTGATGGCCGCTATGGTGGCTACGCAGGGGAAGTAAATCAGCACAAACAGCATCAGACTGAGCGCAATAAGTGGCGTAAATGCAGGACTTCCGTCTGCTCGTTTCTCCTGTGGCATACGCTCTTTCAGCAAGGCTTCTCCGTCTTCGCTTCCGTTTCCTATATACAATACGCCCAAGGTGCTGACTACAATCTCTTTGGCAGCCATACCCGAAAGCAGGCTGACGCTTATTTTCCAATCGAAGCCTAAGGGGCGGACGAGCGGCTCTGTAAAATGACCAATCCTACCGATAAATGAATGAGGCTGATGCTCGGCCAGGCGTTGGTTATCCAATTGCGCTACAAGTTCTTCTGCCTCTTCGGGATGGTCGGCATACTGCTCTTCCACTTGGGCTATCCCGGCATCGTATCGGGCGTTAAGTTCTTTATCTTGAGGGAAGTATTGTAAGAACCAGATGATGATGGAGGCCACGAGAATGATACCCCCCATCTTCCGCAGGTATTGCGACGACTTATCCCACATGTGCCGCCCAATAGCCTTCAGCGTGGGCATACGATAAGGCGGCAACTCCATCACGAAAGGTAAATCTTCGCCCTTAATGAGGAACTTTTTGAGTAAGCGAGCTGTAACGATAGCCAGCAAAATACCGGTAATATACAGGCCAAATAGTATTGTCCCCGCATGTTTGGGGAAGAATGCTCCCGCCAGCAATAGATACACGGGCAGTCGGGCGGCGCATGACATGAATGGATTGACCAGCATGGTAATCAAGCGGATATTGCGGCTCTCTATGATACGTGTACTCATAATGGCGGGAACATTGCAGCCGAAGCCCATTATCAACGGTATGAACGACTTACCGTGCAAGCCCATCTTCTGCATAAACTTATCCATGATAAAGGCGGCTCGCGCCATGTAGCCCGTATCTTCCATAAACGAGATGAAAAGGTAGAGCAGCACAATATTGGGCAGAAAGACAATTACGCTACCTACTCCTCCTATTATTCCATTGACCAATAAATCCTTAAATGGGCCGCGGCTCATATTGGCGTCTACAAAGTTTCCGAAGGCTTCTACCAATTGCTCAATCCATTGCATGGGGTATTCGCCCAACCAGAACGTCCCTTGAAACATCAGGAACATGAACAGGAAGAATATCGGCAGCCCCCAAACTTTACTGATTAGCAATTTATCAATCAAGTGGGTAATCTTCAGCGAATCTTCTTTCCCCTCCTTATAAGTCTGCTTCAGCGCCCCGTCGATGAACCCGTAACGGGCATCGGCAAAGGCAGTTTCGGGGTCTTCCTTAAAGTCGTCGGCGATGTACTTGGCGTGGATGTTGCGCTCAGCCAGTATTTTGTCAGCTCCGGGGAATTGGCGGATGTAATTCTCGGCTTCTTTGTCGTTCTCCAACAAACGGATACTCAGGTTGCGGCGCGATATGTCAAGCCCGGTTACAGCCTCTTTTTTTATCTGCCTTTTCACATGCTTGATGCCCTTCTCTATCTCCTCGCCGTAGTTGATGTGGATATGGCGTGCAATGGGGCTTTTACCCTCATACACCTCAATCACCCGGTCGAACAGTTCGGCGATGCCTTTGCCCGATTTCGCCACGGTAGGCACGATAGGATAGCCAATCATTCCCGCCAATTTCTTATAATTGAAGCCGGCGCCTGATTTCTCCAGCTCATCGTACATGTTGAGCGCGATAACCACCGTAGCGTCCATATCAATCAGTTGAGTGGTGAGGTAGAGGTTACGCTCGAGATTGGAGGCCGACACTACATTAATGATAATATCGGGTGTCCCCTCCTCTATTTGTCTCCTCACGTAGAGTTCTTCGGGCGAATAGGGCGAAAGCGAATAAGTACCCGGCAAGTCGACAATGTTGAAGGTGTATCCGTTGTGATGAAACTTACCCTCTTTGGCATCCACCGTTACGCCGCTGTAGTTGCCCACCCGCTCGTGGGTATGCGCTGCAATATTGAATAGGGATGTTTTGCCCGAATTGGGATTGCCCACCAAAGCTACGTTGATATTGCGGCTGTGCTCATGAGCAATTTGGTGAAGTTCGTTCTCGCCGAAGATAAGCGATTCTTCATCGCGGGGTTGCAGGTTCTCCTGGGCTTCCTCCAGCGTAATCACCTCTATCAGTTCGGCCTCACTTCGTCGGAGCGACACTTCGTAGTCCATCACCTTGTACTCGGTGGGGTCTTTAAGGGGCGCTTTGGTAATCACTTCCACCTTTTTCCCCTTCACGAAGCCCATCTCCACGATGCGTTTGCGGAAGGCTCCACGTCCCAATACCTTGGTAATGACACCCGATTGCCCAGGCTGTAGGTCGGATAATTTCATCTATCGCTGTTTTGTCCGCAAAGATAGGCAAAGCAGTTGAAAGATGAAAGTTATTTGGAAAGAATATAAATAATACGCTAATATTTTATAGCTTAAAATCAGCCAATCTGTTTCTTTTTTCAAGATAGAGCATACGGTATTTTCGCTTTGTCTTTTCCGATAAATAAGAATGGGTAATTAGTTCATCTATCAAGGAATGCTTAGTTGTAAAAACTGATAGTTCTTTATATACCACCTTTTCGGGCAATCCAATCACTAACCCAAATTCCCGAAATGATACACCGTTTGCTTTCCCTCCTTTGAAATACTCTGCTCTATTCGTTTTAAATAGTCCTCTATCTAATGCAAAATCCGAATCATCAACATGAATTCTGGTGTTGAGCAAATCATAAGCAGGTGCTAAACGGTAATCGTTTCCACCTCTATCAATCACCGAAAAGTTTTTCAAATGGGCATCCCCATTAGAGAAAAGGAAATTGAAAAGAATAAGCCGATAGTACTTTAAGAGTTCCACTTGCCATGCGGGAAGGAATTTCTTTATCAATTCCGACGCTTCCTCGTAGCTGTAATCATACTTGTAGTTAACCCCTGCATTTTCAGAAGTAACCTCAGCTAATGACGCAAAATCTTCCACCCTGTATTTACTGCTATCAGCAGCGATATCAAAGCGCTTGGTAAGGTAGGCAATCTCTCCGCTTTGAAAAAAACATAAGCCGTTGGCTGCGGTCTCTATCTTAAATACCTGCTCTGCTATTTGCATGGTGAGGTTCTCATTAGCAGCGCATTCCAAGGGATTTTTTATCTCGCTCGGTTTTGGTTTGAGGATGTATTTTCCTTGTTCTCTGTCAGAGGATAGATTCAATTCTCCCTTGTCAATAATCATAGAATATTTACTTTGAACCCCCGATATGGATATTCGTCTTTTATTATCCATAAAGAGCTTAGCATCTTCTTCATTCTTTTCGATAGACTCAAAGGGAAGTATAGGAGATACCTTTTGCTTATCAAAAAGTTTCCTTAGGGCACCCGGGCTGTAGCTGTCAAATCCTGCGGCCAACGTTGAAGGACAATTCTTTATTTCTATCATGGAGTGGCAGGTTTAACAGTAATGGATCCAATCGTATCATTTTGTGCTGTTGCCAATAAGATACCGAAATCATCTTTTTCGTCAATGTGGAGCAATCGGGATTGAGTAAGCCTATTGCTTCCTTCCGACAACATATTAAAAAAGAACGGGAACAGATAATCGGAGTGATATTCCTGTCTGTTCTTGGGAAGTGTCAAACTGATGGCAGGCATTGCCGAATCATTAAAGTATGCATCGTTATAACGGAATAGATATTCCCTATCAGAAGTTTCCAATAATTCTCCGGCCAACATGCCATTATTATATACATAGGCTTTTCTCATGGTTAATTGCTATTACAACTTGTTAGACTTGATCTTAATATCCATCTCCAATCCAAGCGTACTTAGGATGCTCAATAAAACAGTTAGTGAAGGATTTGCTTCGCCTCTTTCTATCTTGGTGAGTGTGTTTATCCCCACCCCCGCCAAGGCGGCAAGTTCCCTTTGCGTAATAGCCAAGTCTTTCCGG
>DAIREI010000088.1:0-6360 GCA_036795675.1 Bacteroidales bacterium | reverse complement strand
AGCAGACGATTGCGAGCCTTTTGTGTTAAATTTATCCGAAAGCTTTGAGGGCGAAATATTTCCCCCTGAATGCTGGACAAATGCAAGCGAAACTGAGAAATACTGGATATGCACCTCCGAAGGAGTTGCCCCCACTTGCTCTCCGCAAGAGGGTTCCAATATGATTAAATTCAACAGTCTCGATTGGTTTTCAGGGAGCGGACAGCTCACATCGCCCGCGTTTTACACCAACGGAGCCAATCAGATCCTGTCGTTCTGGATGTATCGGGATGCCTACAGCTATAGCTCCGAATTGGTGAATATCTACCTGAGCGAATCGCTTGATATTGCCGGTGTCGCCCCGATAATGACCATCAACCGCGACATGGCAAAGCCGCCGGCAGAATCGGCCGAAGGCTGGCACCGGTACTTCGTACTGCTCCCTTGTGCCTCCATGACGACGGCTTATGTCACATTTGAAGGCGTGGCCAATTTCGGGCGCAATATGTACATCGACAATATTGAGATAGGCGATGTTTGCGTTCCGCCTATCATAACCGCCGCCGAGCTGTATGGAGATGCTTATCCCAGCAACCACGCACGATTGGCTTGGGATAAACCGACGATAGAAACCGCATTTCTGCAAGGCTATAAGATTTATAGGAACGATGCATTGATAGCCACCTTGGGCAAAGAGGTGTTGGAATATAATGACGAGACCGACTTGGTTCCGGGCGAATACATCTACCATGTAGCCAGCTATTATAATAACGACTGCGAAGAAGGCAAATCGCTACCTACCCGTATATTCACGGTAGTGGATATATGCCAGGAAGCTGCTCCGCCCACCGGCCTTGCTGCTGAGATAAAAGTAGATCAGTGGTATGATATACAGCTGTCGTGGGAAGCTCCTGCCGCATCAGGGATTTTAGGTTATTACGTATTTGAAAACGGCGAGCTGATTACTCCCGATTACATTGCTGATGAAACCTATTACCGAACGGTGTCCGATGAAGGCGTGTATATCTATGAAGTGGCTGCTATTTATGAAGATTTTTGCGAATCAGGCATCAGGGTGCAAAGCACGGTGGAAATGCCCAAAAGCCCTTGTGATAATGTGTGGGAAACCACCTTTACCGAAGGATTTGAATACCCCCGCCACATCCCATGGTGCTGGACCGGAACTACGAATAGGTCGCCTTGGCACCGGGTGACCGAGGGCGTCTCCCCCGAATGCGCGCCGCAGGAAGGCGATGCCATGATGAGGCTTAACAACCTCGAAAATTACTGGGGGTCGAATGATTTGCTTTCTCCACCGTTCTTATCGGGAGGGGAGAATCAAATATTGACATTCTGGATGTATCGTGATGGGCAATCGCCCGGCACCAAAGACCGCGTGAGCATCTACCTCAGCGAATCGGAATCCATTGCCGGTTTATCGCCCTTAGTCGTCATCAACAGGAGCACCACATTATCGCCCGAAGTGAAAGAAGAAGGCTGGTACACCTATTCCGTCGAGTTGCCTTGCGCCGACATGGAGCAGGCATACGTCATATTCCGGGGAACCAGTGATTACGGCTCGTCCGACATCTATTTAGACAACATTACCATTGGCGATGCCTGCGCGGCTCCCGAGAATGTGACAGCCCTATTGTTCGGCGATGAGCTACCCTACAGCCAGGCCCGTATCAGTTGGGAAATCATGCCGGCGGCTGAGAAAAACCTTAGCGGTTATAACGTGTATAAGAATGGCGTATTACTCGCTCAGCATATTACTGCGGCTGAATACGTCGACCATGGCTTGGCAGCAGGAGAAGAATATGTATATGCCGTTGAAGCGTTGTACGACAACGACTGTGGCAAATCGGCCCTTATATATTCTAATATCATAAAAGTCAATAATATATGCTCAGACGTTTTAGCACCCGGAAGCGTAATGGCTACAGCGCATGCAGGCGACTGGCATAATGTGGATTTGTTCTGGAGGAAGGCCGATATGCTGGCCGAATATTGCGGAGAACCCGTCAATGGAATTGGCCGGAGCATCGCCGACGAATTTATCATGGCCATACGCTACAAACCCGATGATTTAGCCGGATTGCACGGTGCCAAGTTGAACAAGGTAAGCTTCGTCCCCGGTGCCTCTTCTGAAGTTTGTGATTACTATATCCAAATTTGGGAAGGCGGTTCGGGCCGCAAACCGGGAATGCTGATAGTAGAAGAATTGATTACTGAATCGTTCGCCGGCGGCTTGGAGTGGAAGACGGTAGCGCTGACAAAACCTGCCATTATCGATGCTTCCAAGGAGTTATGGATTGCCATACGTTGCGTCACATCCGACCGCGCCTATCCCGTTGTGCATGATGCCGGCCCCACTTTTTCCCCCTTCAACAGCAACATTTTTTATGCCGACGGCCGCTGGATTGCACTGCCCGATGCAGATTCGCAGTTCACTTACAATTGGTGCCTCAAAGGGCATATCGATATAGGCGACACCGGCGAAGAGGAGATAGTAGGATACAATATATACAGAAATAATGCATTGATAAACAGCGAAATGATTACATCCTTCGTATATACCGACAATGTAGGGCAAGCTGGGGAATATCTGTATGAAGTAGCTGCCGTATACAGCAACGCCTGCGAATCGGAAAAGCGCTGTCAGGCAATAGTCGACATCAAGGCAAATCCTTGCGACGATATTTGGCAGGTGCCGTTTACCGAAGGATTCGAGACAGGGCCAATACTGCCTTGGTGCTGGGAAAGCAGGGGTGTGCTTTCTGGTTTTCCCATGTCTATTAATTGGGAGTATGTATTCTATGGATTGAACCCCGAATGCTTTCCTCGAAACGGCGACAGGATGCTGAAATTCAGAAGCTATAATTACGTAGAGGGCGTGAAAGGCTATCTTATAACCCCCCTGTTCGTCACCGACGACGATTATGAATTGTCATTCTGGATGTACCGCAACAAGCAGGTATCCGACCGTTACGATAAAATCAGCGTCTACTTGAGCGAATCGACAGAAGTAGATGGACTTGAGCCGCTGCTCACCACACACCGAAGCATCGCGCTTGATCCTGCCGTTGATGCAGAAGGTTGGTACGAATACCGGGTTTCACTGAACACAGCTGATATGGATGGGGCGCATGTTATTTTTGAGTTTGAAAGTGGCTTTGGAAACAATATATTTATCGATGATATCACGGTTTTCAATCCCAAAGCTTGCGACCCGGCAAGCAACATCAAAGCGGTTCAGCCTGTGGAAGGAGAAGTCGCGCTGACATGGGATGCCCCATTCAACGAAGGCCTGAAGGGATACAGCATTGCGCGCGACGGCGTGATAATCGTGGCCGAGCAGGCCGAGAACAGCTTCATCGACACGGCTTCATTGGGAGAGCATGAATATTGCATCACCGCATTGTTTGACAAATCAGGTTGCGGCCAATCAGCCGAAGCTTGTATCAGCGTGGATGTGATTGCCCAATGCAACCCCGTCAAAGCGATAACCGCCACAGTGGCCGATGCCAACACCGTGCAAGTGGAATGGGTTGCTCCCGATGCCATTGGTATTGTATCGTACAGCCTCTACCGCGACGGCTTGTTTTTAACCAATACCGAGCAAACCTCGCATCTGGACGAAAATGTAGACGCAGGGGCTTATATATACAGTGTTATAGTCAATTATGAGAATAAAGCTTACGCCGCATCCATGCCGGTATTCTCTGATGAGGTAAAGCTTGAATATTGCACAGCTGTGACAAACCTGTCGGCTGCAGTGGAAGATGGCGTGCTTGTACTGAACTGGGATTATGCCGGTGGCGAAGGCTTCTCCGAAATAGTATTCAATGAGAGTTTTGAATATGGCATCCCTGCCGCCTGGTTCAATTTAGATAAAGATAACGACGGCTTTATATGGAAGACCAAATTCTCAGGTGGAATAAACACAGGCGGTTACATCTTTTCCGAATCATACGGTTTCAACGAAGAGCAAGACAGCTTTATCGGCCTTTATCCCGACAATTGGCTGATAACCAAGCAGCTGGAACTATCGGGCAAGGAAAGCCTGACGTATTATATAAAGGCCGGCGATTCGCGATATCCCGAAGAGCAGTATGCCGTATATATATCCACCGAAGGAACTGATTACAACGATTTCAAGCTCTTGTTTGAAGAGACGCTGACAGAAGCCGAAGGCACTTGGACGGAGCGGGAGCTTGGCCTTCAGGAGTATTCGGGAAAAGCATACATCGCATTCCGCCACTACAATTGCTACGACAATTACACGCTCAATCTCGATGAAGTAAGAATATTGGGCGAGTGGGGATATCCTTTGTTTGATGTGTATAAAGATGATGCCTATTTAGGTCGCACAGAAAATAAAACATTCACCGACAATGATGTGAGTCCTAATCAACAATATATCTACTGCATCCACCCTGTCTACGATTACTGTTCGGTAGAGGCGGCATGCGTGGTTAACACATCCATCGGCAATTTTGAAGGCGGGAATATCTCTGTGTATCCAAATCCTGCATCCAGCCGGGTTTATGTAGAAGGTAAAAACATTAAAGGAATCTCCGTATACAATCTATTTGGCAGCCTCGTCGAGCATGCAACGGTGGCGCAAGGTGAGCAGACAGCACTTGACATATCATCATATACCGTAGGAGGATATATATTCAAGATTGTCCGGTCTGATGGATCGATTGCAATAAAAAAGATAATTGTGGTTCCATAATAATATATCGGGCCAACATCTTATAATAATGCGGTTGGGCTTGATTTATATCAAGCCCAATGCTCTTAATATATACGGAATAAAGATTATACAGCCCACTATCACCGCGATAATGGTGCAAACCAGCACGGCGGCGGCCGAGATGTCTTTGGTCTTCTTGATGTGTGGGTGGGTTTCGGGGCAAACGTGGTCGCAGATATATTCTATTGCGGTGTTTAAGGCTTCGGCGCCGAGTACCAGCCCAATCATAGTAAGCACAGCAATCCATTCGTAAGCAGTTACTTTGAAAAAGATGCAGGCGGCAATTACCAATACCACAAAGATGAGGTGGGTTTGAAAGTTGCGCTCGGTAAGTATCAGGTTCTTCAGCCCGGCAAAGGCGGGCTTGAAGGGGTTTTTGGGGTTCTTGTGCTCGTTTATACTATTCTTTTTCATCAATCGTTAGCGGGTCGTTCAGGTTGTTCATTATCTTGTCTGCTAATAAAACGGTATTATTGAGCAATTCGTATTCCTTCTCGAAATAATCTGAAAATAATCCGGTGTTGATATTCTCTTCTATCTGCTTGCTTGTCCAGAACTTGCCGCCTTCGAGGTGCAAGTCGCGTATATCCCTGTCTTTATTAATCACGCAGGCATAGAGGTATATGAGGCGGTTAGTCTCGATGCTGTCCGATACGTAACGGAAAATAAAGCGCGTAGGTACTTCGTCCATAATGCCGGCCTTGCGATAAGTACGCTCTACGCTCTCGTTTAGCGTTTCGTGAAACCGCAGGTAGGTTTCGAAAGGATAATCCAGTTTGCCTTTTTGGCTGATAAAGTACATCGGCCGCTCTTTCAGGTATACCATGCCCTTATGGATAACCGCAATGCGGATAAGGGGATGCAGGTATTTGTTTCCCAAATTCTTGCTTACGCTCCAGGCTATCTTGCCTTGCACGGCGCCGCTTTCGTTCACGATGGGGAGCCACTCCTCGTCGGCCAGTTGCTTGCGCAATTGGTGAAAACGGACAAACTCGAAAGTGAAATGACCTATTATCAATAGATAAAGGATAATGAAATAAATCACCTTGTCGGCCACCGGCGTATGATATTGAGCCGGAAACAATTGGTATATCAGTACAATCAATAAATGGAAGCAGAGGTTGTATGCGGCGAATCGCATCACATAAATATCAGCGTCGAATCGAACCAATCGGAAGTCTTTCGTTACATCGTTCTTCCTTACTATCTTGGCCCTAAAGAAGTTCTTTACAAACAAAAAGATAGAGAACACGAGCACCGTTAATATTTCCAGCATGACAGACGATTGCTTCAGATAGATAACCCCGACCGGCTTTATCAGAGACAGCCCTGCCAGCAACAGAAAAACGATTATGGAGACAAGTAGGGTGATAGGAGGATGGTATTTAAGAATAACTACAACGATAAGGAAAAAGAGCGCAAAGGTAACCACAGAACCGATTAACGAGGAGGTAAAAGGGAGGAAACAAGCCAGTATAAAGAATACGACTACCGGCAACATTCCCGATATGGGCATCAGGAGTGGATATATATTACTCTTTGTGTTCATTAAGTTTTTAATAAATACATAGCTATTTCTGCTGATTAGTTAACAATCTTCCGGGCAGAAATGTTTTTAT
>DAIREI010000087.1:0-6362 GCA_036795675.1 Bacteroidales bacterium | reverse complement strand
ATTTATGTTCTTCACCAAAAATACTGCCGTAGCGGTGGTATTCGTACGAAATGCTTTGTTCTTTCAGGTAATGCAACAGCTCTAAGCGGCCTTCCACTACAGGCTTTTCACCAGCGATGTGCTTGCCCAACCCGGCAGCTTTTGCATAGAAGTCATCGGAAAGATTGGACGAGCAGGTGCGAACGCGCTCGTATTTATCCATCTCTTTCAAGAATTCTTCTTCACCTTGTAGCTTAACCGAAGCATTGGAACAAGTCTTTATGGCTTCTTTCACTTCTTCCAACAAGGGATTGCTTTCTGAAATGCTGACTACTATCGGCGTATGCACCGTGCGGGCAGCCGATAATACCAATTTCACATCAACCATATTGTCTGCCTCCTCTATGCGAAAGCCTACGTTGCGCAAGGGCAAGTAGCGGAAGTTATTTTCTTCGCCGTAGAGTTGGCTTACGTCTACTTCTTTAGAGAAGATGCTTCGCCATACACTCTGATAGCTTTCGGATGCTTTGGCCAAGCGTTCCTTCGGGTCGAGTTCCTTTTCGGTAAACTCAACAAAGCAAGACACATAGTTAGGTCCGCCTGCCTTGATACCACCGCCGAAGGCCGAACGCTTCATTCCGCCGAAAGGCTGACGGCGAACAATGGCGCCCGTAATTCCACGATTGATATAAAGGTTGCCGGCCTCAATGCTGTTCTTCCACAGCAGTTGTTCTGCCGCATCCAGACTTTGCAAGCCCGAAGTCAAGCCATATTCCGATGAGTTGGCATACTCTATTCCTTGTTCGAGGTCGTCAATACATACCACAGAAAGCAAGGGGGCGAACAACTCGTTCTTGAAGGTAAAGCTATCGGGCTTCACGCCCCACTTTACCGTGGGTTTGAGGATGTACTTGTTCTTATCCACAAACTCGGGAGCAACCAACCATGACTCGCCCGGTTCGAGGTTATTGATGGCATGGAGCAATTTCTCATTGTCATTATCAATCATCGGCCCTATCGTGTTCATCGTATCCCATACGCTACCCGTACGCATACTCGTAACGGCATCTTTCATTTTCGATTTGAAGCCCTCATCGTTGAATGCTTGCTTATCTAATAATAATAAGGAACAAGCCGAACATTTCTGACCCGAATTACTAAAGGCCGAGGTTACGATGTTCTGAATGGCGTGGTCTTGGTCGGCAAGCGCCGTAACTATGATAGCGTTCTTTCCTCCCGTTTCGGCCGACAGCGGTGTACGCGGACTGTTCTTCAACAGGCGGAAGGCGGTATCGGTTCCACCCGTAAGGATAATATGTTTCACGCTCGGGTTAGCCGTAAGTTCGTTCAACGAATTGCGGTCGGCAGGCGAAATTACTTGCAGGGCGTCTTTGGGCACACCTGCATCCCAGAAGCACTTGGCAAATTTCCAGGCGATGGGCAGAGCCACGGTAGCGGGCTTCAGCAATACGGTGTTACCACCTGCAAGAGCCGATGCCACACCTCCCACGGGGATAGCCAAGGGGAAGTTCCAGGGCGGAATAACCAAGATGATTCCTTTAGGAGCATAAGACACATTGGGCAGTTCCTCAAAGTCTTTCATGCTTATGGGGTAATAGCGACAGAAGTCGATGGCTTCCGACACTTCCACATCACCCTCGGTGAAGGTCTTTCCCGTAATGGCCGACATACAACCGATGAGGTCGCCACGCTTGGCGCTGATGTTGTCACCCACTTGATGCAATATCTTGTTACGTTGTTCCAATGTGGTTTTGCGCCAACCCGAAGCATCTTGCTCAGCTACGGCAATAATCTCCCTCACCTGCTCGGGAGTGGAGAAGTTGGCTTCGCAGAAGGTTACGGAATTTTCGCGGCTACGGTCTTTGTATTGTTTTTTGTGGGGAGTTTCGATTTCCTTATCGCCTATCTGTACGGGAACGGTGAAGTTGTTTTCGTTGACTTCTGTGCCCCATTTCTTTAGCTTGCCTAATGCCCAATCGCGGTTCCATGGCAAGTCGAGGTCGGTATCAGGCTCGTTGGCGAAGACATTGATGTCTTTTACGGGCACGGGCGGTTTTGTTCTATTCTGATCGCGATAAGGTGTGGTACGTATCGTATCTTTCTGCTGGTAAGCTTCGAGGAATTGGTCGCGCAGGAATGTCCATTGCGGACTATCGAGTTGAAGGTTGAATGAGTAGCTGAGGAAGTTGTCCTTGCCTGTGTTTTCATCCAAGCGGCGTACCAAGTAAGAGATGGCATTAAGGAAATTGGCCGACTTCACCACAGGAGTATAAAGAATAATCTGCTTCTCGAGCTTGCGCATCACGCGGGGCAGGTTATTGGCCATCCCCTCAAGCATTTCGAAGGTAACATATTTCGATGTGCCGTTCTTCTCCGACAATAGATGGGCGTATCCGATACTGAAGTAGTTGTGCGAAGCTACTCCCACATGACAAGCTTCGGCGTTCTCGGGCTGCAATGCGATGTCTAATATATGCAGGTAGTTGGCGTCTACCTCTACCTTGGATGGGTAGATGGGGTTGGGCCAGCCCTTCAGCGACGATATGATGCTTTCCATTTGCAGGTTGGCTCCTTTTACCAGACGCATCTTCAACGGGGCGCCCCCTTCGGCATAACGCTTCTTGGCAAAGTCGAGCAGGCGTTTTTGCAAGTGTTCCGCATCGGGCAGGTAAGCCTGAATAACAATTCCCGCCTGGAAATCCTTAAACTCGGGCATGGCCATCACTTCGAGGAATACGTCCATGGTCAGTTCGCAATCCTTGTACTCTTCCATGTCTAAGTTAACGAACTTGGCTCGTTTGGTTCCGTCTTTCTCTACGTAAGGATTAGCCATGGCCTTGCGATACACGGCCGCCACCATTTCAATCAAGTCTTTCTTGTTCTGCTCGTAGCTAAGCGAGTGAATCTGGGCATATATCCCCGACAACTTAATGGAGATGTAATTAATATCCGGTTCTTCCAAGGCTTCGAGGTAATGCTCATAGCGCTTGCGGGCTTCGCCGTCGCCCAGCACCACTTCGCCCAACAGGTTCACGTTCTGGCCGATGTTGCTTTCCCAACGGCCTTTCAGGTGCTTGGTAAGTTTAGGGCGTTCTTCCGAAATGATAATCTTGTTGGTTTCATTGCGTAGTTTGTACTTAAAGATAGGCATGGCAATAGGAGGAAACAAATAGCCTCCCATCATGTAGAGCTTAATCAGAAATTGGTCGAACGGACTAAAGAAGTCGGGTATACCGTACTCCTTTATAATCTGGCGCACACGCTTGTTCAGTTTACCTGTGTCGCGAATCTGCGAAGATTCGTCGAGCATCGTAGTCAAGAAAGTTTTGTACTCGGGAGTAGTGATTAATGAAGCAAATTTCTTCTGTTCTTTTACTTCATCGGGAGTTAGTTCTTCATCTGCTTTTCTTAGAAATTGGGTTGCCCAATCAATTACTTGGGTCGTCGTGATGTTTTCCATGGTTTAAGAATTATTAGACGCGCAAAGATAGGAAAATAAATTATAAATTATGAGTTATGAATTATGAATTATTTTGTTGTTAACTGTTAGTTTTTTATTTCTTAGCTCTTAGTTCATAACTCTTTTGTATCTTTGCACCCTCAATAATATACAGAATAGCAATGGCAAACGAAATTAAAGAACTGACTAAGCGGGAAGAGAATTATGCACAGTGGTATAACGACTTGGTAATTAAAGCCGACCTGGCCGAGAACTCGGCGGTGCGGGGCTGTATGGTGATTAAACCCTACGGCTACGCTATTTGGGAGAAGATACAACGCCAACTCGACGATATGTTTAAAGAAACAGGCCACGTAAACGCTTATTTCCCTTTGCTTATCCCCAAATCATTCCTTAGCCGTGAGGCCGACCACGTAGAGGGATTCGCCAAAGAATGTGCTGTTGTAACTCACTATAGGTTGAAGAACGACCCCGACGGTAAAGGCGTAGTAGTGGACCCCGAAGCCAAGCTGGAGGAGGAACTGATTATCCGCCCTACCTCGGAAACCATCATTTGGAATACATACAAGAACTGGATACAATCCTACCGCGACCTGCCTATCCTGATTAATCAATGGGCGAATGTGATGCGCTGGGAGATGCGCACGCGCTTGTTTCTTCGCACTGCTGAATTCCTTTGGCAAGAAGGACATACCGCCCACGAAACTAAAGAAGAGGCCATTGAAGAAACCCGCAAGATGCTGGATGTTTACGCCGAGTTTGCCGAAGAATATATGGCTATGCCGGTACTGAAAGGAATAAAAACTGCGAGCGAACGCTTTGCCGGCGCCTTAGATACCTACTGCATCGAAGCCTTGATGCAAGACGGCAAGGCGTTGCAATCAGGCACCTCGCACTTCCTCGGGCAGAACTTCGCCAAAGCATTCGATGTGCAATTCCTCAACAAAGAAGGCCAACGCGAATATGTATGGTCTACTTCATGGGGCGTATCCACCCGCCTGATGGGTGCGCTGATTATGGCTCACTCAGACGACAACGGATTAGTATTGCCTCCTAAGCTGGCTCCCTTCCAAGTGGTTATTGTTCCTATATATCGGAATGACGAAGGTTTGGCACAGATCAGCGAGAAGGTGGCCGAGATAACTAAAGAGTTGAAAGCACTCGGCATAAGCGTGAAATACGATAACGCCACCAACAAGAAGCCGGGCTGGAAGTTTGCCGAATACGAACTGAAGGGTGTACCCGTGCGCCTGGCTATGGGTGGCCGCGATTTGGAGAACGGCACGATAGAAGTGGCTCGCCGGGATAAGCTGACCAAAGAGACGCTTCCGGTAGAGAACATCGCCCAATATATAAAGGAGTTGTTGGATGATATTCAGGCTAATATTTACCAAAAAGCCTTGGACTTCCGCACGAAGAAAACCATTACGGTCGACACCTACGATGAATTTAAGGAGAAGATAGAAGAAGGTGGATTTATCCTTGCACACTGGGACGGCACGCCCGAGACCGAAGAATTGATTAAGAACGAGACTAAAGCAACCATCCGTTGCATCCCCTTGGACGGCGGCGACATGACCCCCGGCAAAGACATGGTGACGGGCGAACCGTCGAAGCAACGCGTGGTGTTTGCACGGGCATACTAAGTAGAGTGAAGAACTAAGAGTTAAGAATTGGCGCGATGCGAAGCAACTCTTAGTTCTTAGTTTTAGTTTTTAGTTCTTTATGGATATTTACAAGACCATATCCCGGCAATCGGAAGGATACATTACCGAGCAGCGTAGCAAGTTTATTTCCTACGCTGTTCCTGTTTCCACTCCCGAAGAGGTGAAAGAGATTGTAGATGCCTTTCGGAAACAATATTACGATGCCCGCCATGTATGCTGGGCCTATATGTTGGGCGCGGATAGACAGCAGTTCAGAGCCAACGACGACGGCGAGCCTTCGTCCACCGCAGGGAAACCTATATTGGGGGTCATCAATTCCAACGAGCTCACCAATATATTAATTGTGGTGATACGCTACTTCGGTGGGGTGAAGTTGGGAACGAGCGGGCTTATCGTAGCCTATCGCGCGGCCGCGCAAGATGCAGTAGACAATGCCGAAATAATAGAGAAGACCGTGGATGAGGACATTACCGTAGCATTCGAATACCCTTTCCTCAACGGCATTATGAAAGTGATAAAAGAAGAACAACCCCAAATAATTGCGCAAACCTTCGATATGGATTGCGAGATAACCCTGCGTATACGCCAAAGAGAAGTCGAGAAACTAAGAGCCAGACTACTGAAAGTAGAGTCGGCACGGATTAAGGATTTATGAAACAACTTATTGCTATCGTTTTAATCAGCTTGCTCTTTTTCTCATGCAAGCAAAAGCCCACATACGATGGGGTGGAAGTATTGGTACAACAATACCTGGATGAAGAGCTAATTTCGTCCGACACCTTGGTTATAGAAGAGAATGAGATCCGGTTCGACCCCACTCGCTTCGACGAGGGTGTTTATTTTATTCTAAGTGTCGATACCATTGCCCCGCAATCGCTGGCTGAAGGTTTCCCTTTTTATATTGATGAATTGAACAGCGGAACAATCAAGATTGCTCGCAACGATGTAGTATTAGGCGGCAATGCCGGGAACGAAGCCTACCAATCATTGCGAAGTAAACTCAAGAAATTGGATGCTGACGATATTTACGGCCAACTAACGGCATGGGATGAGTTCTTTGCCGGATACCTGGCACACCCCTTGGGCGAGGAAGTCTTCCTCAACGATTTCGATCCTTACAATAGCTTTGTAGCAGCCCCCGATCAGGTAGAACGGTTTTTGGGTTATGCCGACGAATCATTCCTTTCCCGTCCGGCTGAAAATAACGAATGTAGTACCGCGCTTCGGAGTAATCC
>DAIREI010000086.1:0-6434 GCA_036795675.1 Bacteroidales bacterium | reverse complement strand
TGACCCCCTCTCCACAAGAGAGGGGTGCGCGAAGCGCGACAAGTAAACGATGCGTTGCGACCTCCCCTCTCTTGTGGAGAGGGGTCGGGGGGAGAGGTCATTAAACGCTTAACACTAAACATTAAACATTAAACATTCATATATCATGTTTGCAAAAGAGATTTATATTCAACGAAGAAGAGAACTGAAGAAGCTGGTTAATTCCGGCGTAGTGGTGCTTTTGGGCAATGGCGAGGCCGCCCTCAACTATCCGGGCAATCCTTACTCCTTCCGTCAGGATAGCTCCTTTATCTATTATGTGGGATTGGATACGCCCGACTTGGCCTATGTGCTGGATATTGACAACGATAAAGAGTATCTGGTGGGCGACGAGCTGACTATCGATGATATTATTTGGATGGGAAACCTCCCATCGCTGAAAGAGCGGGCAGCCGAAGTGGGCATCGACCAAGTAGTTCCAACTTCAGAGCTTGCTAAGCTGGCTAAGACTAATGCCAAGGTTCACTACCTGAAGCCCTATCGCTACCGCAACCAGATAATGCTAAGCGAATTGCTGGGTAAAACCATTGCCGAAGTGATGGAAGGCTATTCGGTGGAACTGACCAAGGCCATCATCAAGATGCGCCTGATTAAGTCGCCCGAAGAAATGGTGGAACTCAAAGATGCAGGACGGATCGGCTATGCCATGCACATCACCGCCATGAAGATGTGCCAACCCGGGGTGAGCGAGCGCGAGATTGCCGGCATGATGGAAGGCATTGCCATTTCGGCAGGCAACCGGGTTTCTTTTGCTACCATCCTCTCCATGAATGGGCAAACGCTGCATAATCATGATCATAGCGGCATCCTCGAAAGCGGCCGCCTGATGCTGACCGATGCCGGAGCGGAAAACGTAAACTATTACACTTCCGACTTTACCCGCGCCACTGCCGTGGGAGGTAACTACACACAAAAGCAAAAAGAGATACACAACATCGTACTGCAAGCCTTGAATGAGGCGATTGCCATGGCCAAGCCGGGTATCACCTACAAGAGCGTGCATCGCAACGCCTACAAGGTAATATTCGAAGGATTGCGCGACCTCGGATTAGTACACGGCGACACCGAGGAAGCATTGAACGCAGGAGTTCCGGGGTTGTTCATGCCTCACGGGCTGGGTCACGCCATGGGTCTCGACGTACACGATATGGAAGATTTGGGCGAAACACTGGTAGGCTACGATGATGAAATCAAGCGCGATACCATGTTCGGTTACGCCAGTCTCCGCTTCGGCAAGCGACTGGAAGTCGGCCATGTAATGACTGCCGAGCCGGGCATCTACTTCGTTCCCCAACTGATAGAGAAATGGGAGAAAGAGAAAATCAACGCCGACTTCATCAACTTCAATAAAGTAAAAGAATACCTCGACTTCGGCGGCATCCGCTTGGAAGACGACATCGTTATTACCCCCACAGGTTGCGAGTTTGTCTACGAAAAACGCTTGCCGGTAACGGTAGAAGAGATAGAGCAGGCGGTGAAAGGGTGAGTGCTTCGCACTGTGAGCGCGTTACGTAGTGAGTGCTTCGCATTGTGAGGCGTATTACATACGCAGGTGAGCGCCTTACGGCGTGGTGAATCCGCCCAGAAAAGATACACGCATCGGAATATCAATAGCCCGGAGTGCAAGCTCCGGGTATTTTGCATGTAGGGGAAAGAGAGTCGCGTAAGAGTGATTATTAGACAAAGTAGATGTATTATTTCTCATTATTAAACATACTTATCTTTTAGGCACAAAGATAATCATTCATGATAGATTTCTATGTTCAATGTATTAGGAAGATGCAGAGCATCGACCTCTCAGTAGCCGTGGACGTGAGTTCACGGAATGATGACGAATAAAAGGCTGAGCCACCATTATGGCGATATCTTAATTATGAGATGTCGTGACTACGCCACTCTTTATCGGAATTGTTATTTTACCATGGACGTAAGTCCATGGCTACTAAAATTCCGATGCTAACGCATCTATAATCTCTCACAACGCGAAGCGCTCACCTGCGTATGCAATACGCCTCACCACGCCGCTAGGCGCTCACCCCTCACTCTTCCCTGGAAAGAACTTCTGCAGTAGCACGATAATCAGCCAGAAAAGCAGCATGAAGATGAAGATACCGCCCATGCCGAGTGCCATTATTTTTAATGATATATAAAATGTTTCTGTCATAATCGCTTCGTTTTATCAGAGTAAGAAAAAGGGTACGAGCATCAATATCAACCCGCCTGCGATGACCGAGCCTATCTGGCCGGACACGTTGGCACTTACTGCGGGCATCAAGAGGTAGTTGGTGGGGTCTTCTTCTTGCCCCATCTTCTGAATCACCCGGGCCGACATGGGGAAGGCCGATATACCTGCCGCACCTACCATGGGGTTGATTTTTAGTCGCGAGGGAAGCACCAGGTTCAAGGCCTTGGCAAAGAGTACACCACCTGCCGTGTCGAAGATGAAAGCGATCAATCCCAGTCCGATAATGTACAGCGTCTTCACATTGATGAACTGCTCGGCCGTCATAGTGGAGGCAATGGTGATACCCAGCAAGAGCGTTACCAAACTCGCCAACTCGTTCTGCGCCGCCAGCGAGAGCTTGTTCAATACGCCACACTCGCGAACCAGGTTGCCAAACATCAGGAAGCCTATCAGCGCTACCGATGAGGGCGCAATTATCCCGGCCGCAATCGTAACCAAGATAGGGAAGAGGATGAGTGTGGTTTTCGATACAGTCTTTGCGCCTTGCTGCCCCGTCATGCGGATTAGCCGTTCTTTCTTGGTGGTCAATGCGCGGATAACGGGCGGTTGAATAATCGGCACCAGCGCCATGTAGGAGTAAGCCGCCACCGAAATAGGGCCAAGCAGGTTGACCGCAAACTTCGATGCCACATAGATGGAGGTAGGCCCATCGGCCGTCCCAATCACGCCGATAGCGGCCGCTTCCTTCAGGTCGAACCCGAGTAATACAGCCACGCAAATGGTGATGAAGATACCCAACTGTGCCGCCGCGCCGAATAGCAGTAGGAAGGGGTTTCGGAAGAGTGCGCTAAAGTCAATCATCGCCCCTATTGCAATAAAGATGAGCAAAGGGAACAACTCCGTAGTGATACCGGCCTCGAACAAGATAGTCAGCGGCCCGTGTTCGCCAATGGCAGACGAGAGGGGAATGTTGACCAAGATGGCACCGAAACCCATCGGCAGCAATAGCGTGGGTTCGTACTGCTTTTTAATCGCCAGGTATATTAATGTCCCGCCAATTAAAATCATAACGCCCTGCTTCCATGTGAAGGAAGTCAGGGCGCCGAATAAGCTTTGTAATAAATCAGCTTCCATAAATATGATGATTCAAAGATTCAAGATTTCACCTCCCCTAAATCCCCTCCCAAGGAGGGGGTAGGGGGGAGGTGTTTTAGTTTTTAGCTCTTTCCGTAGTCCAGCGATGCCATCCGCTTGTACCCTTCATAGCGCCACTTGGCGTTCTCTTCGGTAGTGTGGAACAGCACCTTCGCTTCTTCGGGGTACTGCTTCATCAGCGATGAGAAGCGCACCTCGTTTTGCAGGAAGTCTTGGAAGAGGCTCCAATCGGGTTCTTTGCTGTCGAGCTGGAAGGGGTTCTTACCATCAGCTTCCAGGCGCGGGTCGAAACGCCACAAGTGCCAGTAGCCTGCCGCAACGGCCGCTTTCTGTTCGCTTTGTGCTTTGCCCATGCCTCTCTTCAATCCGTGATTGATACAGGGCGAGTAGGCGATAATCAGCGACGGCCCGTCGTAGGCTTCTGCTTCACGTATGGCCTTCAATGTCTGGGCTTGATTGGCTCCCATAGCAATCTGTGCAACATACACATAACCGTAGGTGGTAGCGATCATCCCCAGGTCTTTCTTGCGGATACGCTTACCGGCAGCGGCAAACTTGGCCACCGCGCCCACAGGCGTAGATTTGGACGATTGTCCGCCTGTATTGGAGTAGACTTCGGTGTCGACCACCAATATGTTGACGTTCTGGCCGGATGCAATTACATGGTCGAGGCCGCCGAAGCCGATGTCGTAAGCCCAACCGTCGCCTCCGATAATCCACTGCGAACGCTTCATGAAGAAGTGTTTCAACTCTAAGAGTTCTTTGCAGAGAGTACAAGCTGAACAATAACAAGTGGTCTCGCCCGCTGCCTTTTTAGCTTTTGCTTCGACTAATTCATTGGCATATTTTGTTCCTTCCGATTCGAAGTATGCGATTACTTCATCAATCGACATAACTCCCCATTCAAGGGCGGCAACATATTCGTCGGCTGCTTTTCTACCGGCAGCGCCGCTATCGTTCATATTGTCGAGCCAGGCTTGTGCGGCATCTTTTACTCTTTGGTTTGTCCATTCTATTGCCATCAGTGCCTTTGTTTTGGCAACGACTCTGTCTCTCATCTTCTGAGTTCCAATATGCATGCCCATTCCGTACTCGGCATTGTCTTCAAACAATGAGTTTGCCCATGCCACCCCGTGTCCTTCATCATTTTTGGTGTAAGGAGTGGAAGGTGCAGAGCCGGAATAGATAGAGGTGCAACCCGTGGCGTTGGCTACCATCTGGTGGTCGCCGAAGAGTTGAGTTACCAATTTAATATAGGGAGTTTCTCCACAACCCGAGCATGCGCCCGAGAACTCAAAGAGCGGCGTGGCAAATTGCGAGTTCTTCACATTAGCCGAAACGTCTACCAAGTGTTGCTTCGTCTTCACTTCTTTCGTGCAGAAGTCCCAGTTGGCTTGGTTGTCATATTGTGTTTCAATCTGAACCATCTTCAGGGCTTTGCCGTTCTTGTTGCCCGGACAAACATCGGGGCAGTTACCGCAACCCATGCAGTCGAGCACATCAACCTGCATGCGGAAAGTCATTCCGGCGAATTGCTTACCGGTGGCTTTCAGCATCTCCATACCGGCAGGCGCTTTGGCTTGCTCGGCTTCGTCCAACACAAACGGACGGATGGCAGCGTGGGGACAAACATAAGCACATTGATTACATTGGATGCAATTCTCGGGAATCCACACGGGGACGAAAGCCGCCACACCGCGCTTCTCATAAGCTGCTGTGCCTTGGTTCCATGTCCCGTCTTCGCGACCGGTAAAGGATGATACCGGAAGGTCGTTTCCTTTTTGCGCATTCACGGGTCGGACTACTTTCTGTACGAACTCAGGAATGTTCTTGTCGGCTTCTTCGTCATGCAACACGATGTTCTTCCACTCGGCGGGAACGGCCACTTGCTTCACATCGCCACCACGGTCAACAGCCGCATAGTTCATGTTTACAATGTCCTCGCCCTTGTTGCCGTAAGATTTCACGATGAACTTCTTCATCTGCTCCACAGCCAGGTCGTAAGGAATCACGCCCGTAATCTTGAAGAAGGCCGATTGCAGGATGGTGTTGGTGCGGTTGCCCAAGCCAATCTCCGAAGCGATGCCCGTGGCGTTGATGATATAGAAGTTGATATTGTTGGCAGCCAGATACTTCTTCACGTTGTCGGGGAGATGCTTCTTCACCTCTTCCTCATCCCAAATCGTATTCAGGAGGAATGTGCCGTTCTTCTTCAAGCCTCGGGTCACGTCGTAGAGGCGGAGATAGGCTTGTACGTGGCAGGCCACAAAGTCGGGCGTGTTCACGTAATAGGTAGAGCGGATGGGGTTGTCGCCGAAGCGGAGGTGTGAGCAGGTGAAGCCGCCCGACTTCTTCGAGTCGTACTCAAAGTAGGCCTGGCAATATTTATCCGTATTATCACCGATTATTTTGATGGAGTTCTTGTTGGCGCCTACTGTGCCGTCGGCTCCCAATCCGTAGAACTTGGCTTCGTAAGCCGCTTGGTCTAATTCTACTTCGTCTTTTTTTGGTAGCGAAGTGAAGGTCACATCGTCTACTATACCGATGGTAAAGCCGTTCTTGGGTTCGGGCAACGTAAGGTTCTCGTACACTGATAGTATCTGTGCTGGAGTAGTATCTTTAGACGACAGGCCATAGCGTCCGCCCACAATCACCGGAGCGTCTTTCTTGCCGTAGAAGCAGTCTTTTACGTCTAAGTAGAGCGGTTCGCCCAATGCTCCCGGCTCTTTGGCCCGGTCGAGCACGGCAATGCGTTTGGCGGTAGCCGGAACAGCAGCAAGGAAATGCTTGGCCGAGAACGGGCGATAGAGGTGTACGCATACTACGCCTACTTTTTCGCCTTTCCCGTTTAGGTAGTCTACGGTTTCCTTAATGGCTTCCGTTACTGACCCCATGGCGATTATCACACGATCGGCGTCGGCTGCTCCGTAGTAATCGAAGAGGCCGTACTTGCGTCCGGTAAGCGCGGAAAGTTGGTTTACATAATCTTCCACTATATCCACCACCTTATTATAATAGACGTTGGATGCTTCGCGGGCTTGGAAATAGATGTCAG
>DAIREI010000085.1:0-6438 GCA_036795675.1 Bacteroidales bacterium | reverse complement strand
TCCCAAGGAGGGGACTTCTTAACTCCCCCTCCTTGGGAGGGGGTTGGGGGGAGGTGGAGAGCGATTAGCTATGAATAGTAATAAACTCATCTTTATTTTATTCCTATTCCTCCTTCCATTATCCGCTTTCGGGCAATGGCAGGAGGATATGCTTGGCGCAGGCTTTGAGCAGCTGACTATCCACCTGCCCGACGACTACGAAGGGGAAGTGGTGTGCGTGCTGGTGAGGAGTTTACCGAAGGAAACGGCGACAAGGCTGTGCTGTACGTGCATGGTTTCAGCGATTATTTCTTCCAGACGGAGCAGGCGGAGGAATACAACCAACACGGCTATGCCTTTTATGCCGTCGACTTGCGGAAATACGGCCGCGCCTACCTTGAGCATCAGAAGAGAGGGAATGTGAGGAATCTCTCGGAGTATTATCCCGATATCGATACTTGCCTGAAGATTATCCTTGAGGAAGACTATAAGGATGTTGTCTTGGCTGCCCACTCTACGGGCGGTTTGGTATCGGTGCTTTATGCCGATGATAATAAAGATAATCTGATGGTGGATGCGCTGGTACTGAACAGTCCCTTCCTCGATATGAACTTCGGCGCGATAAAGGAGGCGATTGGCGTCCCGCTGGTTTCATTCCTCGGCAGCTTTATGCCCAATGTGCAGCTAAGTTCGGGAGGCGGTACGATGTATGGCGAGAGCATTCATCAAGACCATCAAGGCGAGTGGGATTACAACCTGGATTGGAAGCCGCTCCAATCCATCCCCGTCAGTTTTGGTTGGACAAGAGCCATCCACCAAGGGCATAAACGGGTAAAGAAGGGCTTGGACATTCCCGTACCCATATTGGTGATGCACTCCGACAAGTCGGTTTACGGAAACAAATGGTCGGACGATTTCACCCGCGGAGACGCCGTATTGAACGTGGACGACATAGATAAGTACGCCCTTAATCTGGGCAAACACGTCACGGTAGTCGCTATCGAAGACGGCCTGCACGATCTTGTGCTATCCCGCCGGGATGTGCGAGAGAAAGTGTATGACACGATATTCAAGTGGCTATTATTTATAAAGTCCACTAATTACACAAATTACACGAATGGTTCTACCGAATACTATTAATTAGTGAAATTCGTGGACACTCTTAATTCTTAGCTCTTCACTCTTAGCTCTTAGTTCTACTTGTACCAATCGGAATACATCAGGTAGTTTTTGGCTATCTTCTGGTTGATTTCTTTCGATTGCTCGGGGTCGAGCTTCTTTACAAACTTGGCAGGAGCGCCTGCATAGATGGAACCCGGCTCGACGATGGTTCCCGAGAGGACTACCGAACCCGCTGCTATTAGTGCGCCTTCGCCTATCACGGCATGGTCGAGCACGATGGCTCCCATACCGATCAAAGCGCCCTGTTCAATCTTTGCCCCGTGGATTACCACGTTATGTCCTATCGATACGTCATCGCCTATCTCGGCGATTGATTTTTCATACAAGGTATGGATTACCGAACCGTCTTGGACGTTCACCCGGTTGCCTATCCGGATGGAGTTTACATCGCCCCGCAGCACGGTATTGAACCAAATACTGCAATCGTCGCCTATTACTACATCGCCTATTATGGTGGCATTGTCTGCCAAATATACGTTATTGCCTATTATGGGGTCGAATCCCCTTACTGATTTAATTAAAGCCATTTATGTTGTTTAATGTTTAATATTTCTTTATTGACCCTACTCCGAACACACCGGTATTCTTTACTTCGGGTTCTTCTTTATATTTTATGCTTCCTACTCCTTGTACCGTAGCATCGAGCAACTTAACAGGATTGCATTCCACATTTCCGGCACCGTTTACATTTACTTTTATCGTATCCGATTGCAGTTCGAGCGCCTTAATGCTGCCTGTGCCGTTGATTGCCAAGCGACTCTTTCGCGATTTTCCTGCCAAGTTCATACTACCCGACCCGTCGGTCTGGGCCTCGAGGTTATCTACATACAGGCTGTCGGCTTTTACATTGCCCACGCCCTCGAGCAATATAGCCAAACGCTCTGAGCGGAATGCTCCTGCAAAGTTAATATTACCCGCTCCTTCAAATTTCACGCGATCAATATCGGGGGTCTGCAATACCAGCTTCACATTATCCCTGCCCCGCAGGCGGTAGCGGTTGGAGTGAATCTTCAACTTCCTGTCGCTTACCATTTCCGCTTTTACTTTATCGATAAAGTTCCGGTCGGCATTGATAAACAAGCAGGTTTCTTCACCTTCGCGTTGCTCTATCTGCAAGTCAGCCCTCAGGTAACCGTACAATTCCAATTCGTTTATTAGCGGCAACTCGATAAGCTTATCGCTCGGCACCCCGCTACTCTCAATATATATCGCATCCTTGTCGCGTACAAACTCCCACTTGGGGATGCCATCCTTCTTAAAGCCCGACGATAAAAAGACAATCAAGGCGATAATCCAGGCTACAAAGATAGTCCATTTTACGCCGGTATGCAGCGGTTTGAACTTGGCAAAATAGGCTACGATGGAATACAGTAGGCTAAGTACAGGAATTAGAATAAGTAATGAAAGACTTATTATGGACAGGGTAGGATGCTCGGAATACATGCCGACGGTTGTCCAGTCTACACCGAAGATAATACCGTTGCCCACACCAAGCAAAACAGCGAAGAGTACTATCACCACTATTATACCTGCAAAAGCCAAAGGAATACCTATCAGACACAATATTCCTATCATTATTATCTTAAACAGGGCTACAACAAAACGCATCAGCCCGTTGAGAAAGCCGGTAGCCACTTCTTTTATTTCCGCTTCCTGAGCCACGGTTTTACCTATATTTTGCACGGTGATGGGTTCGCCGCGCATTTGCAGTTTCTCTTCTGCAGTTTTGGCCAAAGGGAAAACCAACCAGGCCACAATATATAAGAGCGAAAACCAGCCCGAGGTGAGAAACAAGAGTAACAAGAAAATGATTCTGACGGGAAGCACTTCCCAGCCAAAATAGGCTGCTACGCCCGAACATACGCCGCCCAACATCTTATCGTCGGGATTGCGGAAGAATTTCTTTTTCCCTTGGGTATAAGGCTCGCTGTATACTTTCCGTTCTTCCTGCTGTTCTTCGTCGGCAGCAAAATCGGAAGGATTGCCTACTTGGGAAATTACTTCTTCAATAATACTGATATCGATGACTTGTTTGCCCATGCGAACCTTTTCGCTAAGCAACTCCTCGATGCGTGCCTCAAAGTCGGCGATGATCTCGTCTGCGCCTTCTTCTTTCCTAAAATAAATCCGCAGGTTTTTCAGGTAATTCTCGAGCAACTGATAAGCATCCTCGTCCATCGTAAAAACCCTGCCGTTCAGGTTTACAGTAACTGTCTTTTTCATATCCTATTATAATTCTTTCAAGTGATTAATCGTATTCGTTATCTCGTTCCAGGCTCCCTCCAACTCCCGAAGAAAAGCTTCGCCTTCTTTGGTAAGCGAGTAATATTTGCGGGGCGGCCCCTGAGTAGATTCTATCCATTGATAGTTTAAGAGTTTCATATTCTTTAGGCGGGTAAGCAGTGGATATAGCGTGCCCTCAACCACAATAAGGCGGGCGTCTTTCAAAATGCCTATGATATCGTTTGCGTAGGCAGGCCTCTGCTTCAATATAAGGAGGATACAGTACTCCAGTATCCCCTTCCGCATCTGCGATTTTACATTGTCTGCATTCATAATCTCAAGTTTTACGCTACAAAGATAGTAATAAATAATACTATGCAATACATAGTACATAAGTTTAACAAAATTTAACCAAAAAGGGGTATCCACTGAGCTTCGCCAATGGCACACGGATTGAGCGGATTTACACGGATTAATATTAAATGAAAGGAATGAAGAAAATGAAAAAGATGAAAGTAATATTCTTGCGCTTCGCGCTTAAATAAAGCATTATTTCTTTCATTATCTTCATTGTTTTAATCTTTTTAATTTTAATAAATTAAATCTGTTTGAATCCGTTCAATCCGCGTCATCCGCGTGCCATTGGCGACGACCTTGCTTACCGAATTATCTCCAGCAGCTTTTGTGCTTCATCGGGGTCGTAGCCCAACAATATGGCTTTGTTGATGTCGTCAATTGCGGCAGAGCGCTCGAAGAGGAGGAAGCGGGCTTTACTCCTTATTATATAGTAATAGGGATTTTCAATGTTGCTGAGTTGCATGGCTTTGTTGATATCGGCATTGGCTTTACTCCCTTTCTCCATTAATAAATACAGTTCGGCACGGCCGGCATAAAGATCAGGGTTCTCGGGGTTCTTTTCAATCAGCCAGTTGTAGATACGCTCGGCTTCGTCGTAGTTGCCTGTTATTTTATACAACGAGGCATAGCCCAATCGTGCCTGGGTGCTTTCGGGGAATAAGCAGATGATTTGATCGAAGTCGCTTTGAGCCGCTTCATAGTCTTTCAATGTAAGATAAATCAATCCCCGTTGATATAAATACTCTATATTAGCGGGGTCGAGTCCCAGCAGCACATTGTAGTCGAGCAGGGCGTTGCGGTATTGTCCCAACTCGGCAAAAAGCGTCGCGCGGGAGGAGAGAAAGGTTTTGTTGTCGGGATAACGAGACAATGCGGCGGTATAAGACAACAGCGCATCCCGATTCTTGCCTTGTTGGCGTTGTACCGTCCCCAGGTTATTTAAAAGGAAAGAATTCATCGGGTTGGCCGGATCGATCTGAAGCGCCGATTGCAAAGCATACTCGGCCGAATCGAGGCGGCTCTCTTCGATGTAGTTAAAAGACAATTCTATCCATTCTTCATAAGTTTGAGCGTTCAAACCCATCGAAATGGATAGAATTATCAAGATAATGAGACTTCTTCTCATATTTTATTTAGCGTCGGTATCGTAAGGTACGATCAACTTATAGCCTTTACCATGAATATTCATGATCTCTACATCGGGATCGTCTTTCAACAGCTTCCTCAGCTTGGTGATGTACACGTCCATACTACGGGCATTGAAGTAGTCTACCTTTCCCCAGATTTTCTTCAGGGCATAGTTGCGTTCCAATACCTGGTTTACATTGGCGCAAAGCAGGCTCAACAGTTCGCTTTCCTTGGTGGTCAGCTTCACGGTATTGTCGCCGCGAGTAAGCGTTTGCTTTTGCGTGTCGAAGGTAAAGCTGCCGATGTGATACACCAGCACATCTTGTTGTTTAGTCCCTTTTACGCGACGCAATATGGCTTCGATACGAAGCAACAGTTCTTCCATGCTGAAGGGCTTGGTAAGGTAATCGTCTGCACCGATTTTGAATCCTTCCAAGATGTCTTCTTTCATGGTCTTGGCCGTCAAGAACAGGATAGGTATATCGCTGTTTACCGCCCTTATTTCGCGAGCCAGTTCAAAGCCGTCTTTCTTCGGCATCATCACATCGAGAATACAGATGTTGTACTTCTCGTTCATAAACGCTTGCGAACCTGCTTCACCGTCGGGGAAGAGATCTACTGCATAACCCTTTGCCTGGAGGTATTCTCTAAGCAACATTCCTAAATTCTCGTCATCTTCACACATGAAGATTCTTGCTTTTTCTTCCATAATTGTTTTCTTTTATAATTAAAATGATGTTTATCTTATCCTTTAGTAAAGACGCAATGCATTGCGTCTCTACCCTTAGTTTTTAACTACGGGCAGGGTGATAATAAACTTCGTTCCCTCTCCGTATTCGCTCTCTACTTTTATCGTCCCGTTCAGCTCGGTTACGATTCGCTTTACATACGCCAATCCCAGTCCGAACCCTTTTACGTCGTGACGGTTTCCCGTGGGCACGCGGTAAAAACGGTCAAACACTTTCTTGGCGCTTTCTTTTTTTATCCCCACCCCATTATCTTCGATGGAGATTTGTATCTTGTCATTTCCTATATTGGCCGTTCTGCCCACCAGCTTCAGTGGCACGTCGGGCCTACGGTACTTTACAGCATTCTCCATCAAATTAAATAGCACGTTGGTGAAATGCATCCGGTCTACCAGAATAGTCGAGTCCAACGCATCCAACTCTATATCCAGCGTACCATTGGCTTTTTCTACTCTAAGCACAAACGTATTCGCCACACTGGCAAGTAAATCGTTTGCATCAATCTCCGACAGTTTGAATTGTGTAGAGCCATCTTCGAACAGCGACATCTGAAGCACCTTTTCTACCAGAAAGCCCAGCCGCTTGCTCTCGTCGCTGATTACGTGCATGGCCGATTCCATCAATCGGGGCGAATTGACCATATCGGGGTCTTCCAGCGTTTGCGCCGCCAACGAGATACTGGCCACAGGCGTTTTCAGCTCATGTGTCATATTATTAATAAAGTCGTTCTTCATTTCCGACAGACGCTTCTGACGGAACACCACATAAAGGGTGAATATAAAGACAAGCAATATAATTATGGTAAACCCGATAGAGGGAACCA
>DAIREI010000084.1:0-6453 GCA_036795675.1 Bacteroidales bacterium | reverse complement strand
CAAGGAGGGGGTTGGGGGGAGGTGAACATTAAACATTAAACATTCAGATATGAAACAAATCTCATTATTATTAATCGCCATGACATTCATATTTATGTCGTGTAACAAACCCCTTACCGAAGACCAGGTGGAAGCCAAGAATCCCGGTATCCTTAGCTTAGGCGAAACAAGCGTTGCTGCTGACCAGGCTTATGTAGACGAACGAGTACAGATTTTTGCTCCTTTTGAACTGAAAGCCGATTTGAGTCACTTGACCGACAATGAACGAAAGATTATCGACTTGCTTTGGGGCGCAGCCGATATTATGGAAGACCTATTCTGGAAACAGGCTATAGGACAACGCGATGATTTCTTAAACAGCATCGCCGACGAGAACACCAAGAAGCTGGTCATCATTAACTATGGCCCTTGGGACAGGCTGGCCAACAACAAGCCTTTTATAGAAGGTATTGGCACGAAGCCCGAAGGCGCCAACTTCTATCCGCTAGATATGACCAAGGAAGAGTTTGAGGCTTTTGACGACCCCAACAAGACTTCGGGCTACACCCTGATTCGCCGCGACGAAGAAGGCAAACTGAAATCGGTGTGGTATCACGAGGCTTACAAACCGCAGCTTCAGAAAGCAGCCGACCTGATGAAGGAAGCCGCTACGTATGCCGACGACCCGGGACTGAAAAGATACCTCGAACTGCGTGCCGATGCTTTGATGACATCGGACTACCAACCCAGCGACTTTGCCTGGATGGAGATGCAGAACGCCAATATCGACTTTGTGGTAGGCCCGATAGAAAGCTATGAAGACCTGCTTTACGGATACAAATGCGCTTTCGAATCGTTCATTTTGATTAAAGATAATGAGCGAAGCGCCCAATTGGCCAAGTTCTCTGCCATGTTGCCCGAACTACAGGCTAATCTGCCCGTGTCAGCTGATTACAAGAAAGATGTGCCGGGAACCCAATCGGATATGAACGTGTATGAAGCTATCTATTATCGCGGCGATTGCAATGCAGGAAGCAAAACCATCGCCATTAACCTGCCCAACGACGAGGAAGTACACCAGAAATTCGGATCGCGCAAGCTGCAATTGACCAACTCTATGCAAGCCAAGTTTGAGAAGATTGTTGTGCCTATTGCCGAGGTTATCTTGGACGAAAACCAATTGCAACACGTGAAGTTCAACGCTTTCTTCGAGAACACCACTTTCCACGAAGTGGCTCACGGAATGGGCATTAAATCCACTATCGACGGAAAGCAAACCGTTCGGGAAGCTCTCAAAGAGCAATACATGGCTATCGAGGAAGCCAAAGCCGACATCATGGGATTATATCTTGTATCAGAACTCTATAAGAAAGGTGAACTTACCGAAGGCGAGATGAAAGACAACTTTACCACCTCTTTTGTAGGTATCTTCCGCTCGAGCCGCTTCGGCGCTGCCAGCGCACACGGTAAGTCGAACATGATGCAATTCAATTATTTCGAGAAGGCGGGCGCTTTCACTCGCAATGCCGAGACCGGCAAGTACACCATCAATTACGATAAGATGTACGATGCCATGAAGAACTTCATGATACTGATACTCCACTTGCAAGGCGACGGCAACTATGAGGTTACCAAGCAATTCATAGAAAACGAAGGGGTAGTAAAACCGCTGTTGCAACAAGACCTCGACCGTATCAATGCCTCGGGCATCCCCGTGGATATTATGTTTACGCAAGGGAAACAACTTTATTAATCAATATAAATTAATCAAAATGAGAAAGCCATTATTACTAATACCTTTTATTTTAACACTAACGCTCTTCCTTTGGACAGGATGCGACAACTCCGACAGCCCCGACGATTTTACGGAGGAAGTGATAATGGACATGAGCAAAGCCAATTACTCACAAATAAGTGGGGCAAGAGAAGTTGTGCCCGATGGTTGTACTACCGGGATTATACTGAACAACAGCTGCGAACTCGTTTCCAACTATTATTCTTCTCCTAAATCTGAAATGTTGTGGAGGTTCTCAGAGTTAGGTAGCGATCCAACTTATCAGTCCGTTACTATCTCCAAAAATCATGAATGGAAAGATGCAATGCGTATTGCAGAGGGTCAATTCTATTTGGGAGCTTGTTTCGATACCGACTACCGTATTGATGAGGATAGAACTTGGTATAATCGTCGTGCAGGTATAACCTATGCATTGTTATATATCGAATCTATTTCTTATGATCCGGGAGCGGAAAGTGCCCAAATGTTCCATGTATCACCCATTAAAACCGCTACGAAGGCTAAAACGATTCAGTTGTCGGAGGAAGACGTTTATCTAACACCAAATAATAATAACTCAATGTTGGTCTCTATCTCTCCTTACAATGCAGGTTGGTCTGTTACAAGTTCAGAGTCTTGGTGTGAGGTAAAGACTACTGGTTTAGATTCTTTTACCGTTTTTGCGGATGCGTCTACATCGGAAAAAAGTTGCATCTTAACGATAAAGGTAGAAGGTTTGCCCGATAAGATTATTAACGTAAGCCAAGGAACCGGTAATTAAGTATTACCACTTAACATATTGACTAGTATTAAAAAAATATGGTTCAACCTCGGCATCTTCGATAAAGAAATGCACACCAACGATAAAACAAGGAAGGCCGATGACGGGCTGTTCGTCATACAGTAGATTACAATAGAGATTTAAGGACATATCCTTTTTTCTTTAATGAATGAATCCTTAATGAGCTGTCTGCGTTCAATATCTTGCGCAGATGGCTCATTTGCACATTGAGCGACAGCGAATTGGAGTAGCTGTCGCATCCCCACACCTCATTGAGTATATGGCTTCGTTCCACTATCGAATTCATATTTAGGGCTAAAAGCCTCAATATATCTGCCTGCCGCACAGACATATCGTGGATGATGCCATTATATTCCATCTGGCAGAGCGGATAGTTGAACAGGCTGTTCCCCATTTTGAATATTTCCCCACCTCCGGAGCTTATCCTCTCGAAGTCCTCTTCTATCTTGGCAATCAGTTCTTCGGGATAAAAGGGCTTGGGGATGTAGTCATTTCCCTTCATACTGAAGCCCTTCAGCCGGTCTTCTTTCTCTGTGCGGTCGGTCAGGAAGAATATAATCACCTTACTATTATGCTCCCGCACCTTTTGTGCAAGTTCGAAGCCGTCCATCTCGGGCATATTCACGTCGAGCAATATCAGGTCGGGACTGAGCGAAGAAAGCAGTTCCCAAGCCACTTTCCCATTATTGGCGTAGGTTACATCATAAGTTTCTGCCTCCAAGAAACGCTTCAGCAGCATGGAGTTGGTCAGATCATCGTCGACCAATAGTATTTTTCTTCTTTTCATTGCTGTGATGGGATTTCGATAACGAACCGGCTTCCTACACCGGTTTCACTCTCTAAATAAATATCACCTTTATGGGCCTCGACTAACAGCTTTACATAACACAGCCCCAACCCTATGCCCGGGATGTTTTTCTCCGTTACGCTTGCACTTCGGAAGAATTTGTCGAATACATATTTCTGCTCTTGATAAGGGATGCCGAAGCCGTTGTCGGCAATCTCTATCTGGTATTTATCGCCAACCAAGTTGCCTTTGATTTGAATTAAAGCATCTCCTTCGGAATATTTGACGGCGTTTTCCAGCAGATTGCAGAGAATGTTGGCCAGATGCATCCGGTCGGCACGGATTGTTGTATCGTGATTGTCGAACCGGGTTTCGACAATGATATTCCTTTCCCCGGGAAATGTCTGCTTGGCAATGCATTCCATCACCAACTCAGAAGGCTTCAATGCGGAGAGATTCAGGGGTATCTGCTCCAAATCGCCGTACGTGAGGTCTCTCAGTTTCGAGAAGTAAGAAGACAGGTTGTCCAATTCGTTCCGGGCATTGCGCAACATATCCGTTTTCAGCCCTTCATCGCGCATCATCTCCTCGTTCTTCATAAAAGAAATGCTCAGCTTGAGGGCGGTGATGGGGCGTTTGAGTTCGTGAATCATGGTTTTGATGAAGCTCTTTCGCAGCTCTTCCACCCGTTGCTGCTTAAAAATGGTCTTTATCTGATATATCAGACAGAATATGAGTAAGAAGGAAAGAACGGCAGACAAGGCTAACGAGCCGCCCATTCTTCTGATAACCGGTGGGACGCCCAAGCGGTAAGTTATCGATACTTGTTTATTGTCCAATATATTGAATGGATAAGCAATGCTGATAATCGAACCGGCGCTCGTTTTCGTCGGTTTCCAGCCTGTCGAATCCGGTTGCCGGATTTCTATCGATTCGGCGTCCAATCCCTCATCAATGAGCAATGAATCTAAACGCGCAACTGTGAACGGGCATATCTCGTCGGTATAAAACCGGTCTAACGCATCATAGACATCATATTCGCGGTTGGGTGTTTCCACTTTCAGTTGGCGCTTCTTTACCCCTTGGTTCAAAAGATAGAGTGAATCCAACTGCTCGACAGATAGCGTGTCTCCGGGTTTTAGTTTATTATTGTCAATAATATATGCATCAAATACCCATCCCATCTTCGATTCTGAGGCAGGATTGCCCTGCTCCACCATCAGGCTTGTGGATGTATAGGTCTGAAATCGGTCGCCTTGAAGCTCTTTTCTCAACGATCGGTCGCGGTCGAGAACGTCCATCGTTTGCTCAAAGATTTCTTCTTCGTACATGGTTAGAGTGTATTTATACTGATTGAATAGCCAATAGCCCTGAATCAGCACCAATGCAACGAGGGCAATGACGGTTAGTCGGTATATTATTTTGATTTGCTTCTCCATCGGGTTCTTTCAATGCAAAATTACGAAATCATACCTCAGTAACACTTAATATTGCCTGAAAAATTCGCATCGATAATAATTTAGTAATAATCGCATCGCATTTCAATAATGATTTCCTTGCGGGTGTGCCGTTTTCGCACCTTACATTTGCCCTTGATAATTTTTAATTTTGATTGATATGAAAAAAACACTTATCTTAAGCACATTGAGCATCATGATGTTAATAAGCTCAGCTAATGCACAGCAACAACAAAGCATAACGGTTAATGCAGGGAGACAAATCAGTGTCAATTCGGCCGTTCCTGTCCAGAAAAAGGTATTGGCGCAGTCGGTGATGGAGTTTATGTATGATTACTATTATCTTCCTGATACTACGGATGTGTCGAACCGGGTGGAAGACCTCATGATTTTGCAGGTAGGGTATGGCGTTTCTAAGTTTTCGAGCTACAGAGCCATGCAGGTCGATTCGCTCATCGCCGTCTCTTCGGCTCAACAGATAATGGACGACCCGGGTCGCTATGTAGGAGGCGAATCGTGGGCGGTATATAAAAATCACCCCGCCGGACGTTTTACGAACACGGATAAGATAGCGACCGACTGGTTTTTGTATGAAGAGGATATTCCTGTGCAGGAATGGACGTTGCGCGAAGGGGTGAAAGAGATTGAGGGATACAAGTGCCGCGAGGCGTCTTGCCGGTTCAGGGGACGCGATTATACGGCTTGGTACACCGACGAAATAGCTGTGGCAGACGGTCCCTGGAAGTTTGGCGGACTGCCGGGTTTCATCATGGAGGTAATGGATGACAGAGGGCATTACGGGTTTAGGTTGGTTGGAATAAATTCTAATGCGCAGCGCGACATCACCATCACCGATGTGCAATACAATAAAACATCGATTGATAAATTTTATGCCACCAAACGGAAGTACGATACAGACCCCATCGGCTATATGAGTGCCGTATCGGGAGTGAATGTGACGATTACGACGCCCGACGGAAAGCCGAGGAAGGATGCAATGATGCCCCGCGAGCTGAAGTATAGCTATATTGAGCTGGATTATAAATAATCGATATCTGGCGATGGGTGGTATAAAGTGGCTTTCCTTTCTTCTTTTGCTATATTCGAATATGGCTTTCGCACAGGTGCAAACAGGAGTTGCCGAAGGGGTTGTAAAAGAAGAAGAGAGCCAATCACCACTTTCTGGGGTGATTGTGCAGTTGATCGATGCAGAGGGAGCTGTTGCAGCTTACACGATTACTGATGAAGAAGGTGTATTCCATTTGGTTTACGATAAGGCGGAAATGGGTTGGAGGCTTGCTTTCCGCTCGCTGGGCTACCGTTCTTTTGAGCAAAAGCTGCTGGCCTTGGGTTCTCCGATAGAAGTTTTGCTGGCGATAGAGGCCATACAGCTGAGGGATGTGGTAGTGACAGCCCCTGATATAGTGAGGAGAAGTGATACGCTAATATATTCTGTGGGGAAATATGCCGATGCGCAGGACAGAAGCCTTGGCGATGTGTTGAAAAAAATGCCTGGGATAGAGGTGGAAGAAAGCGGGCAGATAAACTATAACGGGAAGCCGATAAACAAGTTCTACATCGAAGACTCCGATTTCTTGGAAGGGCGATACGGTTTGGCCACCGAGAATATGGCACATACTGATGTGAGAAATGT
>DAIREI010000083.1:0-6466 GCA_036795675.1 Bacteroidales bacterium | reverse complement strand
TCTCGCTATTAATTTTAATTATTATATTATTCCGCGGCGCAACCAACCCAAAAACCGCAGTCGCGAGCTAGAAATGAAATCAATTCTAACCAAAAACCTAAGTAATTAGCTAGAATCTAAATTGGTTTTAACAAATTACCTAAGTAATCGGCTAGAATCTAAATCGGCTTTAACGAATAAACTGGTTTGGATGTATAATAGTAGAATAGATTGAATATCTTTACAAATACAATAAGGATAAAATAGCGATATTACGGCTCTTCGTGTTCAATTTTTAGTTCTTAGTTTTTAGTTTTTCATTCTCCCTATCCCGTTTTTCTGTAGCTGAATATCGCCCAAATATTAGATACGACAGCGAATATACCCAGAGCAACTAACTGGGGTAGGAGGTCGGTTAGCATACTCCCTTTCAGGTACACTTGACGCATGATCAGGATAAAATACTTGAGCGGATTGATCACGGTGATACCTTGCGCCCAACCGGGCATACTGCTTACGGGGGTAAACAAACCGCTGAGCAGAATAAAGATGAGCATAAAGAAAAAGATAACGAACATGGCTTGCTGCATGGTGCCGGAGTAGTTGGAAATAACCAGCCCGAAGCCCGATACGGCCAGAATATAGACTAATGCCGCTATGTATATGGTGAGGAGGTTGCCCACGGGCGATAAACCGTACATAAGCCAAGCGATGAGGAAGCAAATACTAAGTACTACAAAGCCGATAATCCAGTAGGGGATGAGCTTGGCAAGGATATAGGTAAACTTGGGCACAGGGCTTACGTTCATTTGCTCCATGGTGCCTTTCTCTTTTTCGCTCACGATGTTAAGGGCAGGTAAAAAGCCGCAAATAAGCGTAAGAAGCATTACCATAAGCGCGGGAACCATAAACACTTTATAGTCCATCCTTAGGTTGAACCAGTTTTGGGGGATTACTTCTATCCCTTTTGGGGATATTATGCCCTTGCTGCTCCTCAGCTCGGCTGAGTAGTCGCTGACGATGGAGGCCAGATAAGCGCTCCCGAAAGCGCCCTTGGTGCTGTTGACGGCATTGGCTGAGATCAGGGCGCGGCTTATGCCTCCTTCCTCCAAGTCGCGGCCGAATCCTTCGGGGATCTCCAGTATCAAGTCGGCACGCTCGGTTTCGATGGCGTCCATCCCTTGCCGGTAGTTGTCGGAATAATCGGTCAGGTGAAAGTATCGCGAAGCAGCAGCCTTGGTTATCAGATTGCTCGATGTGGTAGAGCGGTCGTTATCGATTACCGTCAGGTTGATGTTGCGTATTTCCTGATTAGCCGCCCAAGGGAGTATCAGCATCATCATAATAGGCATCATCACCACCAACTTGGGGAGGAAAGGATTGCGGACAAACTGCTTAAATTCTTTTTCTATTAAATAACCAATCATAATCGGTACTTAAATTTCTTTATACTTGCACCCAATACCACCACCAGCATCCCCGCCAAGATAATCATTTCTTTCCAGGCATAGCTCAATGCCAGCCCCTCTATCATAATCTTCTTTACGGCCGATATAAACCAGCGGGCAGGGAGTACGGCCGACAGCCATTGCAGCCATCCGGGCATACTCTCGATAGGAAATATCATCCCCGAAAGGAGAATAATAGGGATCATCAACACCATACCCGAGGCCAGCATGGCGGCTATCTGCGAATCGACCAGCGTAGAGATAAGTATGCCAAACGACAACGCCAGGAAAATGAACAAGAGCGACACCAACCCAAGGGCAAAAAGATTGCCCGCTACAGGAACGTCCAACACAAAGACCGACAAGAGCAGAATGGTAACTAGGTTGACGAGCGACAGTGCGAGGTAGGGAATCAACTTCGACAAAATAATATACGACGGCTTGAGGGGCGATACCAGCAGCACTTCCATCGTGCCCATCTCCTTCTCGCGCACGATAGAGATGGAGGTCATCATGGCGCAGATAAGCATGAGAATCAGGCCCATTACACCCGGCACAAAGTTGTATCCGCTCTTCATTTGCGGATTGTAGAGCATCTTTATTTCGGGGATGATCTGCATAACGGGTTGCGTCGTCGGCATCATCTCTTGTTGGAAGGCCGCAATTATATTGCTAGCGTAATTCATGATAGAGGTGGCGCGATTAGGCTCGGTGCCGTCGGCAATGAGTTGTATGGCTGCCCTGCCGGAGTGTATGAGGTTGGCGCTGAAGTTTTCTTCGAATACCATTACCAAGTCGGTTTCATTACGACGAAACAATTCGTCTATTTCATCGGCACTTTTAATGATATGCGTAACATTGAAGTAGGCATTTTGACCAAATTTCTCCGTAAGCTGCGAAGTTGTCGCATCTTTAGTGTTGTCATAGACCGCCACATTGATATGGCTCACTTCGGTACTGATGGCAAAGCCGAACAAGATGATCTGGATGACGGGCATTATCAATAAAATCATCACCGTTCTTCTGTCGCGAAGAATGTGCTTAAACTCCTTGCTTACAAATGATAGAAATTGGTTCATTATTCTCTGTTTGCTTTCCCCGCCAGCAGGTAAAAGACGTCGTACATATCGTTGGCGTTGTATTTGCTTTTCAATGCGGCGGGTGTATCAAGATCGGCAATCTTGCCGTCGACCATGATCGATACGCGGTCGCAGTATTCTGCCTCGTCCATGTAATGGGTGGTAACGAATACGGTGATGCCTTGGTCGGATGCATCGTAAATCATCTCCCAGAACTGCCTGCGAGTGGTGGGATCTACGCCGCCCGTCGGCTCATCGAGGAAAACTATGCGCGGCTCGTGAAAAACCGAGACTGAAAAGGCGAGCTTTTGTTTCCATCCCAAAGGCAGGTCTTTTACCAAGCTGTTTCTTTCAGGCTCCAGGTTCAGCTTGGCCAGCAATTGGTCAGTCTTGTCTTTTATTGCTTTATCCGTCATTCCGTATATCCCGCCGAACAGGCGTATATTCTCCCAAACGTTCAAATCTTCATATAATGAGAACTTCTGGCTCATATAGCCGATATTCTTTTTTATTTTTTCAGGTTCGCGCACGATGTCGTAGCCTGCCACGGTGCCTTCGCCCGAAGTGGGAACACTCAATCCGCACAGCATACGCATGGCCGTGGTTTTGCCGGCGCCGTTGGCTCCGAGAAAGCCGAATATCTCGCCTTTCTCCACCTCGAAACTTATCGAGTCGACAGCCGTAAAGCTACCGAATCGCTTGGTGAGGTCTTTTACTTTAATTACCATATTCACCTCCCCCCGACCCCCTCCTTGGGAGGGGGAGTCTTTTCCTCCTTGATGGAGGAGTTTGATTAATTATTTTGCTTAGCTCCCCCTCCTTGGGAGGGGGTTGGGGGGAGGTGGAAAGTTTCAAATAACAGTCCTCCACCGTTGGCTCTATCTGCTTTGCCATAACAGACGCGTGCCCTTTCCCGATAAGGTACTGCTTTAATTCATCGATGCTTAGCGTCGGTTTCACGGTGATGTGGTGCGTATCGCCAAAAGCATAACTGCTTGTTACGTTGGGGTGTGCTCTCAGGTCTTTCAGCAGCCCGGGCATATCGTCGGCCGAGACTGCCCACAGTATATCGTCGTAGCTGCGAACGATATCGTCGGGAGTGCTCGTAATCATAAACTGCCCGTCGCGAATGAGCGACACGCGGTCGCAGAGTTTAGCTTCGTCCATGTAAGGCGTAGATACCAGGATGGTAATGGCCTGTTCTTTCAGCCGGAGCAGCATGTCCCAAAGTTGCTTCCGCGATACGGGATCGACGCCCGTGGTCGGTTCGTCTAAGTATAATACCTTGGGTTTGTGAATAAGCGCGCAACTCAAAGCCAACTTTTGCTTCATCCCGCCCGATAGTGCGCCGGCGCGCCGGTCTTTAAACGGTTCTATCTGACTGTATATCTCCTTTACCAGATCGTAGTTGTCCTTTACCGACACCTTGAAGAGCGTGGCAAAGAAGTTGAGGTTTTCTTCTACCGTAAGGTCTTGATACAGCGAGAATCGCCCCGGCATATAGCCCACGATGTTGCGGATGGCTTTGTAATCTTTCACCACGTCCAAGCCTTCCACCGTAGCATTACCGTCGTCGGGGAGAAGCAGGGTGGTGAGGATGCGAAACAGACTGGTTTTGCCTGCGCCGTCCGGCCCTATGATGCCGAATATCTCGCCTTCTTCTACAGTGAACGAAACGCCTTTGAGCGCCTGCACATTCCCGTAGCTTTTTGTGATCTTATCTACTGTAACAGCATTCATATTCAATTGTTAATATCAGTTTTCAACGAATTTAACGTCGGCATACATTCCTATCTTCAGCATTCCGTCGTTCTTTACGGCAATTTTTATGGCATAAACCAGGTTGGCTCGCTCGTCGCGCGTTTGGATGGTCTTGGGGGTGAACTCGGCCTTCTCGGCTACCCACGATACTACGCCATCGTAGGGGCGACTCTCTTTGTCTTCATAGTCGGCGTAGACTTTTACTTTCTGCCCGAGCTTAATTTGGCTCAATTGCCCCGAAGTAATGTAGGCGCGAAGCTCCATGTTGTCTAAATCGGCTACCTTGAACAAGGGTTTGCCTACGGCGGCGAATTCTCCGGCCTGCGCATACTTGGTCAGTACCGTTCCGTTGATGGGACTTATTATCTTGCTTTTCTCAATTTGATATTCAATTTGCGAAATACCGTTCACGATGGCTTCGCTTTCGCTGTCGATGGCAATATTACCGCTCTTCAGCGAAGTGAGTTGAGCAGTGAGTTGCTTCTCCAGCACCGCGATGCCGGCGTTGATGTCGTCAGCTTGCTTTTGGTTGGCGGCATTGGCGGCGATAAGGCGCTCTACCCGCACCAATTCGCGCTTTTGGGTTTGTATTTGCTGCTGCAAAGCCGCTACTTGCTTGGGTACGTCTTGCTTCCGGCTATAGGCCGAATGCAGGTTGTGTTGCAATTGCACGCGGTTCAGATATAATTGGGTAGTATCGATGTAGCCTGATTCGTAACCGGCCTCCACTTTCGATCCTTCTTCTATGTTGAGTTGCATGATGCGTCCCGTGGCTTCGGCCGACACTGTAATTTCGGTTGCATTGAATGTGCCCGAGGCATCGTAATTGTACTTTCCCCGATGGCAGGCCGTCAATACTATGATGGGCAATAATAAGGCGATTATCTTTTTCATTTATTATTTATTTAATGTGGTTTTAAGTTGATAGGCCGATTTCAGCATTTCTATTTCATGAACCGACCGGTCCTTTCGTGCCGATTGTTCGGCGTCGATGTCGCGCATCAGGTCGTTGATATTCATGGTGCCGTTCTCCACCTTGGCTTCCGAGGCCTTGCGTATATTTTCGCGAAGCCGTATAATCTTATCGTCATCGCTGAGGATATCGGCGTATTTATTTATTTCGGCCTGTTGTTGCATGGTTTTTATATTCATGTTGAAGTTGAAGACATCCTGTTCGATGCGTATCCTATCGATGTTGTTATCAATCTTTCTCAGGTTGTTCTTGCGGGTATAAAGGTTTCCGAAGTTCCACGACAGGTTTACTCCGCCAATGGCGTAGGTGCGGAAGCCATCTTTTAGGATATTCAAGCCCGGATTGCCGTATCCGCCTTGCACAAAGAGGCTAAGCATAGGCATATTGGCAGCGGTAACACCACTCTTCTGCGCATTGGCAAGATCTACGCGGGCGTCGAACAAGGCCATTTCGGGGCGCAACGTCCAATCGTTTTGCTCTATCAGAGGGATGCTTGGCTTTATCAACGCTAAAGTATTTCCGCCGGGCCGGCCGATGAAGTACGATAGCATATCGGAGAAAGCTTGTTGCAGCGACAGGAGTTCGGTGCGCCGTTGAGAAACCTTCAGCAGTTCCACATCTACAATGTCAAGGTCGGTACGGTTGGCGGTTCCGTTCTCGATGTAGCTGAGTACTTTGCTGCGGTTTCTGTCTAATTCTTGCTTGTGTAGCTCAATCAGATTCAATTGTTCATCTATTAGTAAGATGCCAAAGAACAGTTCATTTATTCGTTCGTGCAGGGCATAGATGTCTGTTTCATACTTCTTTCGTTCCAATTCATGCTCAGCTTCTACCGATTGCTTACGACTCTGTATGGCTCCGCCGTCCCATATCAGTTGCCGCACTTCGGCCACAGCCTGATACTGGTCTTTGTTGAGTTGGGGAATATCCACGCCGGGCAGCGACAACGGAAAGCTGACTACTTCGGTCTGATAGGTTGCTTTGGCCGATAGGCTGAACTGCGGCAGATAACCACGCGAGGCGTTTTGCAGGTTATAATCCTCGCTCTGACCGATAAGGTCATATTGCCGGATAAGCGGGTAGTTCTCGCGCGCCATCTCGTAGCATTGCTCCAAGCTAAGTTGGCCGAAGCAGGCAAAAGGAATCAGGAAGATGAAGAGAATTGCCCCCAACCCCCTGAAGGGGGCTTTTCCGTAAGTCCCCTTCAGGGGATTTAGGGGCAATGT
>DAIREI010000082.1:0-6489 GCA_036795675.1 Bacteroidales bacterium | reverse complement strand
TCCCCCTCTTTGGGAGGGGGTTGGGGGGAGGTGTTAAATAAGGGGGATATGTGAATATTATATGCGCGAGCCGCGCATATACATGGTAAGTGCGAAAGAAGATGAGAACATGGCCTGTTCTTGCAATAAGTATGCCTTCTGCTTCATTTCAGGTTGAATTAACGGGACAAAGATAATGATTATTCCAATTATTCTTGCTATATTTGTTGATTCAAAATTTAAGATTGCGAGTTTAGCACAATTTTTAGTTTTTATCTTTTATTTTTTAGTTCTTTCAAACACTGTACACCATCAAACGCCAACACTGCATACCTTCGAAGGCCGACACTGTACACCTTCGCACACTAAGGGTCTACACCCTTAAAGTCCCCAAGTCTTTTTCAATATTTCCCCAAGCCTATTTTGAAATTTCCTTAAGCTTATTTTGCGAACTCGGCAAGTCTGTTTCCATTTTCCAGCACCCCGATTCTCCTCTTCAGCACTCGATTTCAACACTTCGGCATCATTTATCAATCAGTGCTTTATAAAAATTTCTATCTTTGCATCAACTAATTTGAAGCTAAAGTATGAAGCGGTATTATATCTATTTGTTAGTCTTGCTTATCTGCCAAACAGCTATGGGGCAGCAATTGCTTACGCTGGACGAGTGCCGCCGACTGGCGGTTGAGAACAACAAGCAATTGAAAATCAGCAACGAAAGTATCAAGAAGTCCAACGAGGAGAAGAAGTCGGCACGCGCCCAATTCTTCCCCGACATTTCTTTTACGGGAACTTACCTGTACAATCAGAAGAACATATCACTGCTTGATGCTGATAAGTATCTGCCCATCGGCACGGTGATGCCCGACGGCAGCTTTGGCTTCACGCCCGAACAGATTAATAATCAGTGGGTGAATATGGGCGGAACGAACGTCCCCTTGGATGCCAATGGCAATCCGTTCAACCCATCAGAAAGCCCTGATAAGATATTGTGGAAAGAGCACGCCATTATCCCGAAGGAGCAATTTGAGATGGATATGCAGAACGTACTGCTGGGTAATTTCTCGCTGGTGCAACCCGTGTTTATGGGTGGCAAGATTACCGCTTACAACAAGATAGCCGACTACGCCACACAATTGGCCGAGGCATCGAAAGCTACCACCATGCAAGAGGTGCTGTTGCAAGTGGAGCAGGCCTATTGGCAAACCGTATCGCTCTCGTCGAAGAAAGAACTGGCCGACCGCTTTGTGGAGCTATTGGAACAGATGAACCGCGATGTGGAGGCCTTGATAGCCGAAGGTTTTGCCACCAAGGCCGAAGGATTATCGGTAAAAGTAAAATTGAACGAAGCCGAGATGGATCAGATGAGGGACTACAACGGCTTGGAACTGTCGCGCATGTTGCTCTGCCAACTCTGCGGATTGGACATGAACGAATCCATCCTCCTTGCCGATGAAAACATCAGCACCTTCCCTGCCTATGAGTACGAACTCTATCCCGGCATGGACGCCGTGTACAGCAACCGTCCCGAAGTGAGAAGCCTTGACCTGGCATCGAAGATATATAAGAAAAAGGAAGATGTGGTGCGCTCCGAAATGCTACCAACGGTGGCATTTACAGGAAATTACCTGGTAAGTAATCCTAACGCATTTAACGGCCTTAAACATGATTTTGCAGGTATGTGGAACGTAGGAGTCATGGTAAAAGTACCCATCTTCCATTTTGGTGATAAGCAACACAAGGTGAAAGCCGCCAAAGCAGAAACGCGCATCCGGCAATATGAACTGGAAGAGGCCAAAGAGAAAATAGAATTACAAGTGAATCAGTCGCTATTCAAACTGACCGAGGCGGAGAAGAAGCTACAAGCCAGCGGGAAGAACAAGGAGAGCGCCGACGAGAACCTGCGCTATGCTAATCTCGGATTCAAGGAAGGCGTAATCCCCGCCTCCAACGTGATGGAAGCGCAAACCGCCTGGTTCAAAGCGCAAACCGACTACTTGGATGCACAGATAGACGTGCGGATGAGCCAGATACAAGTGTCGAAGGCGAGCGGAACGCTCGGTAGGGGCGAATGAATATTCGCCATACCGAATTCAAAGATTCAAAAAATCAAGATTGCGCGCCCCTAATTGACTCCGTCGATACTTCGTATTCCCCTGAAGGGGACTTTCGTCTCCCCTTTAGGGGCTGGGGGCAAGAGGGGCTGGAGAGATCAAACATTTAACAATTAACATTAAACACGAAACATTATAATGAAAAAAAAGAACTGGAAAAGAAACAATATGTTGCTGGCATTCATCACCTTGTTAGCAGCCATCATATTAATCGCCTTGGTGGGATTCTTCATCCTCAAACCGCGTCCCGATGCCATACAGGGGCAGGCCGAAGCTACCGAAGTGCGCATCTCGGGCAAAGTGCCCGGCAGGATATACGAACTGCGGGTGAAAGAAGGCGATTGGGTGAAAGCCGGCGACACATTGGTCATTATCGATTCGCCCGAGGTGCACGCTAAGCTGTTGCAGGCCGAATCGGCTCGCGATGCGGCATTGGCACAGAGCAACAAAGCCAACAAGGGCGTACGCGAAGAGACCATCAACGCTGCCTTTGCCACCTGGCAGAAAGCCAAGGCAGGGCTGGATATTGCCGAAAAATCCTTCCAACGCTTAGACCGCCTGTACGAAGAGGGTGTGATGCCTGCTCAGAAGCGCGATGAGGCCGAAGCTAATTATAAGTCGATGCTGGCTACCGAGCAAGCCGCCCACTCGCAATACGAAATGGCGGTGAACGGAGCCGAACGCGAAGACAAGATGGCGGCTGCCGCTTTGGTCAATCAAGCCCGAGGCGCGATAAGCGAAGTGGAGTCGTATATCAGCGAGACCTGTCTTGTATCGCCTATTGACGGACAAGTATCGGAAGTATTCCCCAAAGTGGGCGAATTGGTCGGCACAGGTACCCCGATAATGAATATTATGGACGCCAACGACTCGTGGGTGGTGTTCAATGTGCGTGAAGATAACCTCAAGAACATGAAGAAAGGCGATAAGGTAACGGCTTTTGTTCCCGCGCTCGACAAAAACGTGGAGCTGACCGTGTACTACCTGAAAGACATGGGCACTTACGCCTCGTGGAAGGCCACCAAGAGCAACGGACAATACGACCTGAAAACCTTTGAAGTGAAAGCACGCCCCGAGTCGCCCGTAGAAGGCTTGTATCCCGGCATGTCGGTCATCCTGAAATAAGGCTATGCACAGCATAAAGAGGCACATAAACGATATATTGAAAGTCGCCAACCGCGAGATAGGACGGCTGGCCGGGGGCAGGATGTACTGGTTCTGCATGATTATCGCTCCTTTGCTCAGCGCCGCCTTTTTCCTCTCGTTGATGCACGACGGGCTGCCCACCAAGCTGCCCGTGGCACTGGTCGACTTAGACAACTCGTCTACCTCGCGCAGCCTGGCTCGTCAGATGAACTCCTTCACCGAGATTGATATCGTGATGCACGCCAAAGACTTTAACGAGGCACGCGTCGAGATGCAGAAAGGCAACATCTACGCGATCTACCTTATCCCCGAAAACTTTGCCTCAGATGCCGCCACGGGAAAGCAGTCCACGCTCTCTTTCTATACCAACAACTCCTACCTGATAGCAAGCTCATTGCTATTCAAAGACATGAAGACGGTTTCTACGCTATCTTCGGGGGCAGTAGCCTTGCAAACGGGACGAGCCAAAGGCTATACCGACAGCCAGATTATGGCGCAGGTGCAGCCTATCGTTATCGACACCCACCCCATCGGCAATCCTTGGCTCAACTATTCAGTCTATTTGAATAATGTTATCCTTCCGGGGATATTGGCCTTGCTCATCATGTGTGTAACGGTGTACAGTATCGGCATCGAAATAAAAGAACATACCAAGTTGGAATGGCTGAAGTCAGGCGACGGCTCCATCTTGAAGAGCCTCTTCGGCAAGATGCTTCCGCAGACCATCGTCTTCTTTATCGTGGGGCTGATTATCTTCTTCCTTATCTATATAGTATTGCAATTCCCGATGAACAGCAGCATTTGGGCAATGATATTGGCGCTGTTTATGCTCATTATCGCATCGCAGGCCTTGGGTATATTCATGATTGGCGTGTTGCCCACGCTCAGGCTGGGGCTTAGCTTTGCCTGCATCTGGGGGATGATAGCCTTCTCGGCATCAGGATTTTCATTTCCCGTTAGGGCGATGTATGCCCCGCTTCAAGCATTAACCAATTTGTTCCCATTAAAGCATTATTTCGACATCTATTCCGACCAGGCATTGAACGGCATGGAACTGTTCTACAGCTGGCCTTCCTATTTGGCGCTGGCAGGCTTCCTTATCTTGCCCTTCTTTACGATGTCCGGCCTGAAACATTCATTACTCTATTCCACTTATCAACCGTAAAATGAAAGCACATAAATACATACGCAAGAGCATAGCCGACAGTTTCACCATTTGGGCGAACGAGCTGAAAGCCGTCTTCGCCGACGTGGGGGTTATTATCTTCTTCTTTGTGGTGCCGCTCGCCTACCCTGTCATCTACGGATTGATTTACAATCCGGAGACGGTACATGATGTGCCGATGATTGTGGTGGATGAGTCTCGCACCGCCTTCTCCCGCGAATTTGTCCGCAAGATAGATGCTACGCCCGACGTGCATATCTACGATTATGCGAATGATATGGAAGAAGCGAGGCGGATGCTCAACGAGAAGAAAGCCTACGGAATACTGCACATTCCTTCGGATTTCAGCTACAATATCAATCGGGGCGAACAGTCAACCGTAAGCCTCTACGCCAATATGTCGGCCCTGCTTCACTATAAAGCTCTGTTGCTCTCAACCACCGAGGCTTCAATGGATATGCGTAGCGCCATCAATGTGAATACGGTAGATGCACCTGTACAGTTCGAGGCAATTTCGATGTACAACCCCAAGAACGGCTTTGCCTCTTTCTTGGTACCGGGCATTGTGGTGTTGGTTATTCAGCAAACCCTTTTATTGGGAATCTGTATGTTGGCGGCCACCAATCGTGAACGCAACCCGCGCGGGATGCTTATCCCTGCCGATACGGCTTACCACGGCACCTTCCGTATCGTGTTTGGCAAGGCATTGGCCTACCTCTCTATTTATGTGTTTGTTACTATCTGGGCGTTGGTCATTGTCCCCTCATTATTCAAGTTACCGTTGCCGGCCCATTATGGCACGTTGCTCTTGTTCAGCCTGCCCTACCTGCTGGCCTGCATCTTCTTCTCCATGTCTATATCTTCCTTGGTAAGGGGTCGCGAAACACCCATGATGATATTCGTATTTACTTCCGTGCCTCTGCTGTTCCTATCGGGAATATCCTGGCCTGTATCCGCCATCCCCGATTTCTGGCGCTACTTCAGCTATGCATTTCCTTCCACCTTCGGGATACAGGGATTTGTCAAGCTGAACAGCATGGGTGCCGGCCTGCGCGAAATCAACTTCGAGTATCGGATGTTGTGGATATTGACAGGGGTGTACTTTATTATTACCTATTTGGTATATAATAGGCAGAAGAGAGATAAGAGTGAAGAACAAAGAACTAAGAGTGGGTGCGAAGCAACGATAGGCTGAAAGCTTAGTTCGGCGTAACGTCTTCGCTACGCCGAACAGGAGTCCCCTTTAGGGGGTTGGGGGCAGGTGCCTATAGCTCCCTAATAATAAATTTGAATCCCTCCAGCTCATCAAAAGGAACGACGTCGGTGCGATAATATATGGCGTTCTTGTCCATCAACAGGTCTTTGCCGAGTACGCGCAATGTGGGGAAGTCGACATTGTTTATTATCAAATCTTTTACCGTAACATACTCTTTCCCGTTCTTCGAGGTAGTGCTGTATCCACCCGTAAAGCCGCAAAAGATGAGTTGCTTGCCATCGGATGCAAAGTATGTCTCGTAGCCGTCTTTCGACTTAACAATATGCAGGTTGGGAACGTCGAACGGCTCCGATATTTCCTTGCCGTCGTAATAAAACTTATTCTTCGATACATAATAATTCTCGCCCAACTCTTTCCTGCCCGGACGGCTTTTCCGCTTCTCCTCTTCGGGATAGACATTGTTGCTGCGCGTGCTTTTGCGTAAATAGCCACTCTCCAGTTCGTACACCACACCTTTATCGGAAAGCAGCGCTTTGCGATGGGTATGCGAAAGCAACTTGGCCGTCTGCCAGTTGATGTCGAAGTCCGATTGGTCGAAAAAGACCTGTCCTCCGAAGATAATCATAGGCGTTTCGCCATAGACAAGGGTTGAATCGGGGAAGAATCCGAAGCAGTCTATTGTCGCCGTGCCAAACATTCCTCCTCTTTTAATCAATTTCTTTTCGGGGCATAGCTCGTAATTCCCAATCCTGTAGCAAACTCCGTAATCGGCATTCACTATTTTCAAACATTCTTCATAATCCATAGATTGTGCTTTTGTATGCTCGCAAGCCATTATTATTAGAATAATAAACAAAGATAATTTCATC
>DAIREI010000081.1:0-6572 GCA_036795675.1 Bacteroidales bacterium | reverse complement strand
ATCGTCGACAGGTATTTACACCTATCCCGGCTTTGCCCAATCGTTGCCCTATCAGGGAGGGGAAGTCACTTTCTACGACCGGTCTGAGTATACACCCGAGGGGTGGGAATGGACGTTGGTTGGAGCTGAACCTCAATACTCCGCAGAGCAAAACGTAAGTGTTTATTATCCGGCACAACCCGAGGCCAAGCAATACCCTGTTGTGCTGTCTGTAACAAATCAAGGAGGTTCCAACCAACTGCAGAAAGAAGAATACGTAAAGATAGGCGGAACTGCCGCGATATGGAACCTACCCAATGGCGACAGCGGAGAAAACTATTACCTTTCTTCCGATGATAATTACCTAACGGGAACAAACAAAGATTACACTTCCATTGCCGAGAAGTTCGAACGTCCTTATCCGGGTACAATTGATAAGGTACATGTACGAATGAAAGTGATGGAAGGCAATGTCAATTCCTTGGGCTATTCGGTCGCTATCTATTCGGATAAGAACGGATTACCGGGCAACAGTATCCGATCGAAAGCGTTTACGGGAAAGAATATCGATGCAGATGGACACACTACCATTACTTTTGATGAGCCTGCACAGGTCGACGGCACATTTTACGTGGTTATCGGCGGTTTATCTAAGAACGACAACAAGGTGGCTATCGGCGCCTCGGCACAAGCAAGAGGAACTATTTTTATCCGGCAGAACAACCAATGGAAGAAGCTTTCGGATTACTATGGCGAGGAGTGGACCATCTCGTTGAATGTAGCGCCCAACTTTACCTATGGCTTGCCTTCAGGAGGCGCTCCTTATGATTTGAGTGCAATCTATGACGAAGAGAATGATAAAGTACTATTGTCTTGGAAAGATAATATCTGGGAAGAAGATGATAGATTATATTATAAGGTGTACCGCAATGGAACAGAAATAGCAACGGACACCCCGGGCAATACCTATGAAGATAATGATTTACTTAAAGGAACGGATATTTGCTATACTGTTTCGTCGGTTTATTCAGGCGCTACGTCATGGGAATCGGATAAATCAGTAGCATCTTGCCTATTCATCGATCCGGTAGATTTACATGCCATCAATCAGGAAGCGGCTATAGTTATATATCCTAATCCGGTGGATGAGGTGCTGAATATCCGAAGTAACGAAGCTATGCGTAATATCAGCATCAGTACCATTCAAGGACGGATAATCCGCTCCATTGCCGATAATGGCAACGAGGCTGTAATTCCTGTTGATGATCTAAGCCCGGAGTCTATATTGTCCGGATTCAGACAGGAGAACGGATAAGCAATTATAAGATAATAAAGAAGTAAAAGAAGTAAAAAGACCGACTCATCACGAGCCGGTCTTTTTTTAGTGTATTAGACTCGTCTTTTTTATTGTTAAACTTATTTCTTTATAATCACTTTATGAGTTGATACAGAACCTTCTGCTTCCACAATAATCAGGTAAACTCCATTGTTGTAGTTCAGGTTCAGTTCCAACTTGCCGGTCGATTCGGCTGTTTCAAGTACTCTTCCCGATGCATCGGTTACTTTTACATTCGCATCGGCAGGAGTATCAACCATTACCTTACCGGTGGTTACCGTAGGGTATACTGCCACTTTGCCGTTCACTTTCGAGATATTGGTAGGCGCGTAATATACATTACTGCAATTCGGTTCGGAAATACAATTGTTGCTTATGGCTACTACACAATAATCGATGTTGCCGGTTGTGGTAGGTACTACGCCCAATGAGGTTGTAGTGATGTTTTCGGCAATCTTTACTCCGTTCTCGTAAACATCATAGGCCTGTGTTACTTCATTATTAAAAGCAGTCCATTCCAGATTAACGATTTCGTTGTCTACCTTAGCTATGAAAGAAGAAACTTTATTATTTTCGCAATCGGCTTTTATATTAACAATCGCTATCGCCTCATCCGAAGTACACATGCCTTTCACGGTAATAACTGCATATTCGTAAGTCCCTAACATATCATTCGTTACCCCTTCGTCTTTGTAAGATACGCGAGTCAATCCTTCTACAATGATGGCGCCGTTGCGGGTTATGGTATAAGTAAGCGGATTGTCGTTCTCGCCGAAGCCGTCTCCTTCTCCCTCTACGATGGTTGAAATAGAGAAGTCGTCGAAGCCTACGCCATTTCTATCGGCAACGGAGCAATGGTTTAACCCGAAGTAATACTCTCCGCTCACCACGGGGGTATAGGTTCCCGAAACAAGCGTCCAAGAGGTTGCGGTGAGGCTTTTATCTACGATTACCGTTGTTTGTCCGGCTTCGGTACGCTCAGCTCCTACGGTAAGTTTAAAGCGCTCTTCCCCTTCTCCTGCAGGCCATCCCTGTCCGAAGAAGTAAATAGAAACCGTGTATTCTTTTCCGGCTTCCAAGTTGACGGCCGGAGAGATAGCCCATGCGTTACGTGAGTTAATATCATCAAATCCCGAAGTCAGATAATACATTCCAGAATGTGCCGGGATGCCTTGAAGGCCTCCTATTTCCATATTCCACTCGGTAGTAGTAGAGTTATCAATGATCAACCAATCGCAATCTTCTTCGAATGATTGGGTGTAGATTACTTCCGGTTCGCTTCCTCCGCCTACCGGACCGCTTGGTAGCGCCACGCTATAAAGTACTGCAATACAACCGCCGTAATCGCTTACTCCTCTGAAACGTACTTTTACTTTCTTGCCAACGTAGGAAGACAAGTCGTAGGTCTGTTCGGTTACGGGCGTGTCCTCGCTATTATAGCCTTCCAGGGATGCCAGGATGTTGGTTGTTCCATTAGTCCAGGTATTGCCGCTATCGGTAGAATAATCGATGTAAATGGCTTCGCCGGTAGAGGCGTAATTTGAATTCATAAATATTTCCTGAATTTCGATGCTCATGGTCTTGGCATCGTTGCTTACTTCAAACTCATGTGTTATTAGATGAGCAGCCGGATCGGCAATTTGGAAGTTGAACGCATCGAACCACATAAACGAGCTGGCGGGTTTGTTTCCATAGTTTTCGATGTCCCAAGTGCTGTGATGACGCCAAGCGGTTTGACTATAGTTTCCTTGATAGGTGTTATTTTCTGTTGTCCATCCGAAAGGAATTCCGTTTTCGAAACGCGTAATCCAAGTTGATTTCTCACCCCTGTCGGTCGTAGGTGCAAAGATTGCTTTGAAGTCGGTTGCTTGATTACGGCCTTGTATTTGCGCATTCAATTTCTCCTCGCTTATCTTTTTTATGTTATCGTCCGGTGCATTGGCAGGTGCGCTTGTTGCCATATCCCAAGTGAGAATAACGCCATCGCTCTCTACGGTGGTCATAAGGTCGGTAACCGGATTTAACCGGCAATCGTAAATAGCCGCTTTATCGGTTAATCGCACATTGTCCATAGCCGTGATGAACGAACCGTGATCGGCAACGGCTCTGAAACGAACCCTGATATCCCGGTTTATATATTCGCTAAGGTCAATGCTTACCAAGTCGAGATTGTGGCTTGCTTTGTTGTAACCCGGAATAGCAGCTAAGTAGTTTTCAGTACCTAATATCCATTTTTTAGGATCGGATAGCAACTGAATGTCCACAAATAGTTTGGCTCCCTGCCCTGCTTTGTCGGAGAACGCTGTTTTAATAGCTGCCAAATCGAATGCCAATGTGGCCTCGTCTTGTATCGGTTCAAAGTAGGGAGAAATCAAACAAGCATAGTCATTTCTGTTCCAATAAGGATTGTTGAACCATACGAAGGTGCCATCGCCGTCGGCAAACGGAACGTAAGCGTCTTCCATATCGCGTTCGGCATAAGTATCGGCAAACTCCCAAAGGCGGGTATCATTGCTTTTTACTACCTCCCATTGATAGGGAACGTTGTTATCGGGGAACGTGGTGTTTATCTCTCCTATTTGGGCGGTAATGGAAGTGCATACAGGAACAGTCTCGCAATTTTCAATCGGCATATTGATGCAATACTCATACGTGCCCGAAGTTCTCAGTTTGTCTACGTAAGTGGTTCCTACAGCTTCTGAAGTTAATAGTTCGCCGTTGCGGTAAATGTTCTTGGGCACATCATAAGAAGCGACAAGTTTTACATCGTCAATACCCAATCCATAGCCAAACGCTCCAATGGCTTCAAAGGCAATCCAATACGTACTGGTGGGATTAGGAAGAGCTATTTCTATTTCCGTCCAAGATGAGTAGACTTTATGAGTATAGGTTGTGATTAAATTCCAAGAGCCTGCCTCGCTGTTTTTATAATATACTTTAAGGCCGGTATAATCGGATGCCCAATTGTGTGCAAAGACTTTGAATGCCAAGGTAGCATTTTCCACTTCGGCTATATTGAATTTAGGAGAAATGAGCTTAGCTACATTTTTGGCGCCCGACCGGTCGGCAAATAAGGCAAAGTACTCTCCGTTAGCAGCGGCTCCGGGATAATTGGCGACGTGCGATTTTGCAAAAGTCCACGCCATCGTTCCCGATACTTGTTCTTGCTTCCATCCCGTAGGGATTGCTCCTCCGTTCTCAAAGTTCTCACCAAAGGCCGATGAGGCTCTCTTCGGGTTTTCCCAAGTAATAGTGATGAACTTATCATCTTGTACAGCCATTACATTGCTTACCGGATAGAGGTCGCAAACAGAAGTGAAGTCAAGTATCGTATATGCAGGCGCAGAAGCACAGTCGGCATCGACTACGGTGGTGGTTAATGCATATATATATGTACCTGTAGCGTCCACCTCACTATCAATATAGCTATTGTTGATAAGTCCTTCGGCAATCACCTCGCCATTGCGGCTCAAGGTGTAAGTGGGTTGTGGAGGAGGTCCTGCAGGAAGCCCTATGCTATATAATAGGGTAAGCGTAGCGCCCCAGTCGCTTTTGCCTCTTAGGCGCACTTTAATTTTTTTTCCTACATAAGCCGACAAGTCATGTTCTTGCTCAATTATTTCGGTATCCGTACTGTTGTATCCGGCAATGGATGCGAGGATATTTACCGTGCCTTCTGCCCAAGTTGCACCGCCGTCTTCCGAATAATCTAGATAAATAGCTTCGCCTTTGCCTGTGTAAGAAGAACTCATCCTTCTTTGCTGAAGTTTAACAGTCATGGTTTTGGCATTCTCCGTTACGGAAAATTCATGGGTTAGTAAGTGGGCGGCAGTTCTGGTATTGGCGAAATTGATTGAATTGAAGAAGATAAAAGATTCCGCAGGGGCTGGTCCGTAACTGTAATTGTACCAGTTTTCTGCCGGTTGCCAGGCGATATGATTGCTTCCCAAAGCGGTTTGGTAAGTGTTATTTTCAACTTCCCAAGTATAAGGGAATCCTCCTTCGAAGTGTGTAACCCAGGGGTTTTCATCCGATCCCGGTTCTACCGAGGCTTGCGTATCTACTTTGTCCCATGTAATCGTAACCGTATTGGTATCATTCCCTTGTACAGCCATCAAGTTTGTTGCCGGTTGGCAAGGTCCGGCATCGCCAACCAACTCTACGTTGTCTATGGCAAGATAAGAACGATTTTCTTTCGATTTGGCATAGAAGTTTATAAATATCGGTTTATCAATATAGTTGGCTAAATCAATGGTTACTGTGGCATTGAAATCTACATGGGGGTAAGCCGGAAATCCGGTGGCTATATCATATATTTTCTTCCAGGTTCTTCCCTGATCTTCCGATACTAATACTTGAAACTCAGGTGCTTTGGCCGGATTGAATCGAGGCATTTCTCCGACGAATAACTCTAAGATAGAAATGGCAGCATCGGAAATAAATCCGTTCTTCAGTTCAAAACTAAGGGTTGATTTGTCTGCCGCAGGTTTAATATAAGGTGTTATTAGATTAGCGTAAGTTCCATTGGGAGACAGCATGGCATCAAACCAAGCGTACGATCCGTCGGCATAGGGTTCGGGTTCTCCATACATAGAATAATGGAAGCTATCGCTAAATTCCCAGGCGGCTGTTCCGCCGGCAGACCAGCCTTCTCCCAGTCCTTCTTTCGAGAATTCTTCGAAAGTGGTAAACAATGAGTTAGCCGGTTGTACTTCTTCAAAGCTAATATTCTGGCATGATTTTACCGATTCAAAACCTACCGTGCCGTATTTTGCGGCAACGCAATAATCGTAGACTCCGCTCTCAATCACATACTCATCCCTGAAAGTGATTGCGGTGGTTGTGTTTATTAGTTTTCCATCCCGATAAATGTTGTATCCGGCAAGGCCTTCTACTTCTACTTCTTCTTCGGTATTCAATTCCCACGAGAGATTAACATGGAATCCTTCTTGTACTACATTCAGGTTACGTATGCCTGTCAGTTCGCTTGGATCTGTCGGTTCTTCCAACGCTACATATATATCGTCTAAGCCGACAGCCATTTCATCCAAGGTGTTATTCCTGAACATAACGCGTATCTTTTTCCCTTTCCAGGCATTCAGCAATAAAGCGCTTTGTGTCCAGACCGGAGGTTGCTCCGAATCGTAGATTTTAACCGCCGCATCACTTAGCGCATTGGAGGTTTTTGTGCCGATAGCGGCGCAGGTATCTTCATCAATTACCCATACCTGTAGGGCATCAATATATACATTGTCCA
>DAIREI010000080.1:0-6642 GCA_036795675.1 Bacteroidales bacterium | reverse complement strand
AATTTATCTGTATAAAATCCTTGTATTCTAATTGAATGTCGTATATTTGTGGGTGAATTTCATTAAAATAGTGTTGAATGAAAAAAATTAGTATTCTAGCTCTTACCGGATTATTATCATTAATAACCCTCGACCTTTTTTCCGTGCCGGCCGTACCTTGGCCCGTTGAAAAACAACTGCCCGACGGAACCGTTGCTTCCGTATATATCAAAGGCGATGAAAAAGTACATTGGATGGAATCGTTAGACGGTTACACCCTACTCTACGATGATGCAAAAAACATTGTTTACGCAACTAAAGATGCCGACGGAGACCTTGTGCCTTCGTCCGTACACTATGGAAAAGCCAACTATACGGTAGATGAATTGCGCTTGGTTGCCAACTTGGATAAGAAACTCAGCTATAGTTTGGCTCAAACCGATATACTGAAACAAATTTGGGAGATAGGCGAAGAAGATTCGCCCAAAAGCACAGGCAAGTCGAGCGTATTGGGAGATAAAAAGGCGCTTTGTATCCTCACCAGTTTCTCCAATAAAAGCATGGGCAAAACAAAGGAGCAATTTGAGAACCTGATGAATCAGGTTGGATACTCAGCCGGCTCTGCCAAAGGAAGTGTGAAGGACTTTTACCGCGAAAATTCATACGGGCAGATGGACTTGACCGTAACGGTGGTAGGACCTTATGAACTGCCCAACACATCTTCCTATTATGGGAACGAGAATAATTATCAGGCGTTTGCCCGAGCCGCGGTGCAAGCCGCAGACGATGATGTGGACTACACCCAGTTTGCCAATGAAAACAATCAGTTAGAAACCGTGCATATCATCTTTGCCGGCTATGGCGACGAGGCGATCAACAACGGACAGCAAATCTGGTCGCATAAATGGAATATCATGCCGGCTGTTACTTTAGATGGAGTAAGAATCTCTACCTACTCCTGCTCACCCGAGTTGAGGAATGCTTCAGGAAGTACACTGACCGCCATCGGTGTTATCTGCCATGAGCTTTGCCATGTGTTCGGCGCAGACGATTATTACGATACGGACGGTGGATATTGGGGCAATGAATTTATCGCCACCGGCGACTGGGATTTGATGGCGAGTGGGAGCTGGAATGGCAACGGCGATACACCAGCACATATCAATATGTTCCAGAAAATACTTTACGAATGGGTAGATGCCGTAGAACTGACCGACCCTATCACCATTACCAATATGCCCAACTCGGCAGAAAACCCGGTGGCCTATATCATAAAGCCTTATACCAACAATGAGCAATACATATTGGAAAACCGCCAAAAACTAGGATTCGATGTGGCCGTACCCGGCAAAGGCCTGATTATCTATCACATTCATAACTCGGCATCGTCGGGCAGTATCAACAATACTAGCCATCCGCAGCGAGCATACGTGGTAGCCGCAAGCTCCTCCACGCGCATCCCGACATCAAGCGTTAGTTCGTATGGGAGCATCAATTCAAGCGGAGCGCCCTTTGCTTCAACTGCATCGCGAAACGAATTCAGCAAAGACTCCACTCCTGCTATGTTCAGGTGGAACGGCAATAACGGAACTACCGACGGCGTACTGGATAAACCCTTGACTAATATCACGCAATCGGCAAACGGACTGATTTCGTTCGACTTTATGGGCGGACTTCACACTCCTTGCCAACCCGTGAATAATCTACTAGCTGAAATGACCGACGACGTGCTTACACTTACTTGGGAAGAACCCACGAGAATAGCAGACTATGAAGACATAGAATTCACTTATTCGGTTTACTGCAACGATGTGTTATTAACCGACGGATTGACCGATTTGACCTTTACCGAAACACTTACCGACTACGGTAACTATAACTATTGTGTGGTGGCTGTAATTGAAGATGAAGACTGCGAATCGGAAGCCGAGTGCTGCTCGGTAGAATATATCAACCCCTATAAGCCCGTTACTCAATTAACCGTAGAACAAGACGGGAAAGACATTGTCATCACTTGGGTAGCGCCCGATATGGAGGGCAGGCCAATGGAAATACATCATTACGAACTGTTCCGCGACAATGAGTCAATCGCTGAATTGGCTGCCGGCCAAACCGAGTATATCGATGAGCGTCCCGAACCGGGAACACACACCTACGTCATCCTTACTTATTATGATGAAGAGGTTAACGTATCCGATCCGGTGAGCAAGAGAATAGTGGTAACCGTATTCGACGAATGCGCACAAGTGCCCGAAATTGTTGTTGAGCAAGACGATGATAAAATAACTCTTACCTGGAATCAACTCGACTATATTTCATCGTACGATGTGTACCGCAACGGCGAACTGATGGCCGAAGGTATTACAATAACCGAGTTTGCCGACGAATTGTCTGAAACCGGCCTGTATGAATACGGCATAGTAAGCTATGGGGAAGAATGTGAATCGGAACCCAAAATAGTAACGGTTGACTTTGTATACCCCTGCGATGCCAACGAGATTGTCGATTTCGCTATCAGCCAAGACGGGAATACCATTCGCTTAGATTGGGAATTGGAATCGACCGATACCCGCGGGAATGTTTTCTTTACCGAAGACTTCGAGAATAGATTATCGGGATGGCAACTGACAAGCAATGACGACGATGAGTATAATTGGGAGATTACCGGGATTAGCAATAGGGTTCATTCGGGTCTCAGCTCCATTATGAGTGCATCTTCGGCAAGAGAAGATGTGTTATTTCCCGACAACTGGCTCATTTCTCTGGCTATCGTTTTGGGCGACAACAGCAAACTCTCTTTCTGGCGCGGAGCGGATGAGGGCTACTTGGGCGAACATTACGGAGTGTATATTTCCACTACCGACCGGGATATGGAGTCGTTTGAGATACTGATGGAAGAAACCATCGATACAGCCGGTTGGAATAAACAGGTAATCAACCTAAGAGAATACGCCGGCGAGGAAGTATATATTGCCTTCCGCCATTTCAACTCTACCGATATTTTGGCTGTATATATAGACGATATTAGCCTGATTGAACAAAGATTACCTAACTACAACGTGTATGAAAACGGAACGCTGATTGCCGAGCAAATTGAAGATAACTTCTTCGAAAAAGAATTGACCGAAACAGGATCTTATACCTACGAGGTTACTTACATCGACTACTGCGAAACCGAACCTGTCGGCGATGTCATTCACTTTACTTACACAAGCATCGATGATGTGATTGCAGGCATTAAAGTGTATCCCACCGTCACCAACGGCACTATTACCGTAGAGACTCCGATGAATGCCAACCTTACGGTAAAAGACATTACCGGCCGCACGTTGGATACCTACCTTTCTGAAGGGTCAACCATCATCAACCTCGATTATTCGCCTGGTATATACCTGATTATGATTGAATGCGACGAAAGAATTACTACTCATAAAATAATATTGAAATAAGTATGGATAGAAGGAAGTTTTTACGATCATCGGGAATGGCAATCGCCGGATCGCTGTTATTCCCCAGAATGCTGAAAGGAGAAATAACCAACACAAAAACCGATTTACCCAAGATGTTATTTCACTTTAATGTAACGGAGAGTGACTTGAGAAAAGTAATGACTGTAGCGCTGGAAAAAGGCGGAGACTACGCTGACCTCTTCTTCGAGCATACATTCTCCAATTCGCTGAGCTTGCAAGACGGCAATGTAAACCGCGCATCGTCAAACATCGACTTTGGTGTGGGTATCCGCGTTGTTTCGGGCGACCAGCAAGGCTACGCCTTTGTGGAAGACGTAAACCTGGAAGAGATGATAAAGGCGGCACGCGTAGCATCGCGTATTGCCAACGGATCGGCCAAGACTCCTCCCGTAAAGGTTGACGAACTGAGTTTTACCAACCACTATCCCATCCTTAAATCGTGGGAAGACGAATCGATCCAGGCTAAGATGCCTTATCTCAATCAACTGAACAAACGTATCTTCGAATTGGATTCTCGTACTATTAAGGTAAGTGCAAATATCAACGACTCAACCTCGTACATCCTTTATTATAACTCCGAAGGACTACTTTGCCACGACGTAAGGCCTATGATTATCCTCTCTGCCTCATGCGTAATGCAACAGGGCGAAAAAATTGAGAACGGCTATGCTTCCAGAGCCGCCCGTAAAGACGTATCATTCCTTACCAACGATGTGGTGGAAATAGTGGCTCAAAAAGCCAGTCAACAAGCTGCCCTGATGTTTGAAGCCGTAAAACCCAAAGGCGGTGAAATGCCCGTTGTTATGGGAGCCGGAGGATCGGGTATACTCCTTCACGAAGCCATCGGACATGCTTTCGAGGCCGACTTCAACCGCAAAGACATATCCATCTTCTCCGACAAGCTGGGCAAGATAATCTGCGACAAGAACATCAACGTGGTAGACAACGGTATTATAGACTATGACAGAGGCTCTACCAACTTCGACGATGAAGGGGTGGAAAGCCAGAAAACCTATATCGTTACCAACGGAGAACTTACTTCATACCTTCACGACCGTATCAGCGCCAAACAGTACGGAGTAGCGCCTACGGGCAACGGGCGTCGCCAATCGTTCCGCTATATCCCTATCCCGCGTATGCGCAGTACTTATATGGAGAACGGCAACTACACACAAGACGACATTATTGCCAGCGTAAAAGAAGGTATCTTTGTCGACACTTTCACCAACGGACAAGTACAGATAGGCGCAGGCGATTTTACCTTCTTTGTAAAATCGGGACGATTGATAGAAAACGGTAAGTTGACTACACCGATAAAAGACATTAACATCATCGGAAACGGACCGAAAGCTTTGGCCGACATTACTATGGTAGGCAATAACCTGGAGATTGACCAGGGAGCCTGGACTTGCGGAAAGAACGGACAGGGAATGCCCGTATCGCAAGGATTACCCTCGGTATTAGTAAAACAATTAACGGTAGGAGGAGAATAAGCCATGATAAAGAAAGATTATAAAGACCTGGCAGCATGGGCATTAGAGTTCGCATTGAAGAACGGTTGTTCGGATGCCCGCATATCGGTATACACCGGAACGAATAACAACTTCGAGTATCGCGACGAGCAGTTGGATCACCTCGAGCAATCGTCGCAAAACGGAATGAGCATCCAGGTGTATGTAGAGGGACGCTATGCCTCTTATTCAACCAACCGCTTAGACAAGAAAGAGCTGGAGAGTTTCATCCTGAAAGGCATTGAAGCTACCCGTTACTTGGCACCCGATGAGTTTCGCAAGCTACCCGACCCCTCGCGCTACTACAAAGGTGGCGGAGGCGATTTAGGACTCTACGACCACTCGATCGACAATGTATCGGTAGACGATAAGCTGGCTTTGATGAAGAACAACATCAATGAAGTGTACAAAACCGACGACCGCCTGATTTCGGTTACCTCGGGTTACGACGACGGCACAAGCAGCGGATATGTACTCACCAGCAACGGATTTGAAGGCGAAAGCGAAACTACTTATTACAGTGTCTCAGCCTCTACCGCCATGAAAGGCGAAGGCGATGCCCGTCCCTCGGGAGGCTGGTACGATTCGGCCATTTTCTGGAAAGACCTTCAGAAGACCGGTTTGGGCAAGACCGCTTACGAACGCACATTGCGCAAGCTGGGGCAAGAAAAGATTGCTTCGGGCGTTTACGATATGATTGTAGACAACCTTACCATCGGCCGTTTGCTATCGCCGATATTCGGAGCCATTTACGGAAGCTCCATACAGCAGAAGTCATCGTTCCTTATCGACAAGATAGGCGAAAGGGTACTGTCGGATAAAATTACTATCATCGACGACCCCCATATCCGCAATGCTCGCGGCTCCCGTTGGTTCGACGGCGAAGGCGTTGCTACCCGCCGTATGGATGTATTCAGCGAAGGTATATTAAGGATGTACTACATCGATACCTACAATGCCGGCAAGTTGGGCATGGAACCGACCATACAGTCGCCTTCACTCCTTCGCATGGAGCTGGGTAATCGCAATTTCGACCAAATAATGGCTTCGATGGAGAAAGGAATATGGGTAACCGGTTTTAATGGCGGTAACAGCAACTCCACTACCGGCGACTTCTCTTTCGGCATAGAAGGCTTCCTTATCGAGAACGGCAAGGCGGTTAAACCCCTCAACGAGATGAATATCACGGGCAATTTACTTACACTATGGCAGAACATCGTAGAAGTGGGTAACGACCCAAAACTCAATTCCTCTTGGAGAATACCGGCTATCCTGTTTAAGGATGTGAACTTTAGTGGAATATAAAAAACCACCTCCCCTAAATCCCCTCCATTGTTCGGCGTAGCCTCTTTGGCTACGCCGAACATTAGATAGGGGGGGCTACTATAAACAATACAAAATAAACAAAAAACTAACAGCTAAAGGCTAACGGCTAATGGCTCTAAAACAATAAACGATTATGAAAAGAGTATTTCTTATTGCAGCAGTATTGGTTTTGGCAGGAGCACAGATTCTGTCCGCAAAATCATGGAGAGTAAACAACAATGACAACACAGCCAACTTCCAGACCTTGGATGCAGCTATGACGAGTATCACAGCCGGAGACACCTTGTATCTCGAAGGCTCTAGTAAAGTTTATTTCTTCACCAATAAAGTTACAAAAAAAGTAACTATAATAGGCC
>DAIREI010000079.1:0-6673 GCA_036795675.1 Bacteroidales bacterium | reverse complement strand
GTGGCATGAGATGTTATTCTCAAACTCAAAATACATAAATTCGGGAGTATACCGTTCCGGCGAAGAGCCTATGCGAATCGTTTCGGGCGCTATTGGAAAAGAAAAAATACACTTTGAAGCACCGCCATCAAAACAAGTTCCACAAGAAATGAAAAGTTTTGTACAATGGTATAACGGTTTTAAGACCGACGGAAACATTCAGAAAATTTTAGTAAAGACTGCGATTACACACCTTTATTTTGAGAGTATACACCCATTTGAAGACGGAAACGGGCGTATTGGCAGGGCTTTGATTGAAAAATGCTTGTCGGAATCGCTGGAGCGGCAAACGATAATGTCTATTTCGCAATCCATCGAGAAAGACAAAAATAAGTATTACAAAGAACTGAAACAGGCCCAACACACACTTGAAATAGACGGCTGGTTGCTTTATTTCTCACAACTTCTTATTAATGCTCAACAAGACGCATTGGATATTTTAGATTTTTCAATCAAGAAAACTCAATTCTTCGATAGATACAAATTCTCGTTGAACGAGCGACAGACAAAAGCAATCAACAGAATGCTTGATGCAGGGAGGGATGGTTTTGAGGGCGGAATGACAGCAAAAAAATATATGTCGATAACCAAAACAACCAAAACCACTGCCACCCGCGACTTAGCAGAACTTGTAGAACTTGGAATACTCGAGCAGCATCTTGCTGGACGAAGCACAAACTACACATTGGATTTGTACAAAATACTACAGACAGGAAACAACTAATGAGAAGCTTCGACAAGTTTACTAATTTATCTTAATGGTTTGATAGGAATGATCGTCGCTCATGATGTACAGGATATTCATCGCAACTTTCTCGTCTTCTCCCACCTGCTTTTTAGGAGAACAAGCCGTGAGACCGGCAAACAGGGTCGACGCCCCGGTAAATAATAAGATGTGTTTGCTTTTCATATTCGTATTGTTAATTTCGTTTCAAACCCATAAAACTCTCTTTCAAACCCGTGAAACTCTCGTTTCACCCTATTGAAACAGTTGTTTCACCCTATTGAGACAGCTCCCAATCATAGTCATCCACATAAGCGTCGAAGGTTTATGAAGGTGATACACCGCTGTTTTCGATGATGTCCAGCACTTTTTGTTGATTTTCGGGCGAAAGCAGGTATTCGCCTTTGCGGAGACGATAGTATCTGTTGCGTCCGAATTGACTGATCAGTTTGTGAACAACGGCTTCTATCTTGTTGTGTGGCAAATTGCCTAACATATTGATAAATCCTTTGGCATAATGTTGTTTTTCGGCAGCCCTGTAATAGGGACAATCGCCCTGCAAAGCAGCCAGGTATTTAGGATTAACGATGCAATACCGCTCCACGGTTGGCGGAGTACTCTCTTCGGCAAGCCGGCGCAGGCAGCTCCCGGCCTTGGCGCATTCCCCGTTCAGACACATTAAAAAGCCCGAGGGAATAGTGAAATAATCGATTTCCTCTTCCATAATAATTAGTATTTCATAAACAAAGATAGCTGTTTTTTTACTTTAAGCAGCTTAATTTAAGGCATTATATAGCGCGATATTATTCAATACGGGGCAAGCCAATGACTCGGTAATAGTAATCCGTATCTGATTGGTGGTTACTTCGGGGAAACGGAGTATTCTGCGATAACCGATAGTCGTGGCAGATGCCAACTGCTCCCAAGCCTTTTTCTCCTTATTATAATACTCCACGTTGAAGGCGGCCACGCGTTGCCCCAACGGAATGTATTCCTGTATAAGCAGGCGGTTGATAGGCTTCGCTTTCTTCAGCTTTAGCGTAATGCTTGCCGTAAGGTCTTCATCGTTGGTAGTCCAGTAAGAATCATAATCGCCGTCGAGCAGGCGCGAGGCTTTGTATTGCTTCATGTTGCCCCGGGTATGGCTTGCCGAGACGGATGCCCCCTGCGCCAAGTTCTCATTGAACGAGGCTTCGATGGCTTGACGGAACTCCACGAGGCGTACCGAATCGTTATGGTGGATACGTCCGGTGCGGTCGGGCGGCACATTGAGCAACAGGTTTGAATTGCGTCCGATAGAGGTATAATATATATCGCACAACTGCTCCACGGTCTTCACTTTATCGTCGGTAGAAGGGCTGTAAAACCATCCCGGGCGGATAGAAACATCGGTTTCGGCGGGTATCCAGGCTTCGCCGTCCCAATTGCCTGTATTCAGGATGTCTTGGGCAGGCGCTAAGCTTCCCGGCTCAAACCCGGTAACGTTCAATCGCGACCAGTTGGTCTCACCTGCTCGGCCTGCTTCATTGCCCATCCAGCGGCATCCCGGACCTACATCGCTAAAGATAATGGTTTGAGGTTGACACTTATAGATGGTTTGATGGAATAACTCCCAATCGTAAACCTGCCGTTTGCCGTTAGGCCCTTCGCCGTTAGCGCCGTCTAACCATACCTCAAACACATCTCCGTAGGAGGTGAGCACCTCCGATAAGGTATTGGCAAACACGCGGTTGTATTCGTCCGTACCGTACGAGGGGTGATTTTGATCCCAGGGCGAGACATAGACGCCGAACTTCAAGCCGTACTCTTTACAGGCCTCCGACAATTCGCGCAATACGTCGCCCTTGCCGTCTTTCCACGGGCTTTCCCTCACGGTGTGCGTGCTGTATTTGCTTGGCCATAAGCAGAATCCGTCGTGGTGCTTGGCGGTGATTATTATGGCGCTCATTCCCGCTTCTTTGGCCGTTGCCGCCCATTGCCGGCAATCGAGGTCGGTAGGATTAAATACCTGCGGGTTTTCCTTTCCGTCGCCCCATTCCACATCGGTAAAGGTATTGGGACCAAAGTGGATGAACATATAGTAGTTCATCTCCTGCCATGCCTGCTGAGCTTCGGTAGGAAGCGGCTCGTAGGATGAGGGCGGCGGCATGGGCGTCTCTTTATTGCAAGAATAAAAAAGACAAGCCATTAAAGATAACAAAGCAATCGCGTTTTTCATATCTTATATTTTTAACAAAGATACACATTTTTTACTCATCGCCTTGATTTTTATTTGTGATTTTATTTAATTCTTAGTTCTTAGTTTTTAGTTCTTAGTTTTATTCTTTACCTTTGTCCCGATTTTGGTGATGATGTTTCCTCAATACGGGAACTCATTGAAAAGGGAATCAGGTGTAAATCCTGAACAGACCCGCTGCTGTAAGCTTCAGAAGAAGTCTTTGAGCAATACTTAATCCACTGTTCTTTAGAGAACGGGAAGGAAGTTTCGAAGATGAAGTAAGTCAGAAGACCTGCCAAAATGCGATATAGTTAAAAGCTTTCGAGGAATAGAGCTTGAGACAAACCCAAGGTGCTTGCAAGGCATCGGCGTTTATCCCAAAAGTTCGAAAGCTGATTGGTTAATTTATCAATGCAGCAAAAATGAGTGTATCCGGCAGGGTTCTGAGGGTTATCCCTTGGCTGTTGCTATGCGCCAACCTGTGCGCCCAACAGCAGACCGAAACGTTTAGTTTGGATAGCGTACAGCATCTGGACGAGGTGGTTGTGACCGCCCGCTATGAGAAAGAAGTTATTGCTCCCCAACAGTTGTCGGGCGAGCGCCTAAGGTCGCTCAACTCCCTGTCGGTGGCCGATGCTATCCGCTATTTCTCTGGCGTGCAACTGAAAGACTACGGCGGCATAGGCGGCCTGAAGACGGTCAACATCCGCAGTATGGGAACCAATCAGGTGGGCGTCTTCTACAACGGCGTGCAACTCGGCAATGCGCAGAACGGACAGGTCGACCTCGGTAAATTCTCCTTAGATAATATCGAACTCATCTCTCTGTACAACGGGCAGCGGAGCCAGGCCTTGCAGTCGGCACGCGACTATACCTCGGCCAGCAGCATCTACCTTGAAACCCGCAAGCCCAAGTTTAAGCCGGGCAAGAACACCAATGTCCGCGCAGTATTGAAAGCGGGTTCGTCAGACCTGATAAATCCTTCGCTGCTGATGGAGTACAAGATTAGCGAAGACATCTCGCTCTCGTTCAATAGCGAATGGGTCAACTCCAGCGGCAAGTATAAAGTCCATTACCGCCGTGTTTATCCGGGCACTAACGATATTGCCTACGATACGGTGGGGATACGGCAGAACGGCGACATCAACGCGGTCAGAACCGAGGCTTCTTTGCATGGCGCATTGAATAAGGGAATGTGGAACCTGCACTTTTACAACTATACATCCGAGCGGGGCGTTCCCGGCGCCATCATCAACAACGTATGGAGGCGGGGCGAGCGCATACAAGACATCAATTCATTCGTACAAGGGCGATTGCGTTTGAATTTGCTTTACAATTGGAACTCCCTGCTCAATGTAAAGTACGCTTCCGACTTTACCCACTTCGAGAACTTCGACTTCTCGTACTATATGACCAACAATAAGTTCCGTCAGAAGGAGTTCTACGCCTCCACAGCCAATCAATATCTGCTTAATCAATACCTCAGCTTTTCGCTGGCTTATGATTTCCAATGGAATACACTCGATGCCGAGTTCCTCGGGGCGGAAGACTACAATCAATTTGCCTTTCCCACCCGCTACTCCCATTGGGCGACTGTGGGCGGAGCCTTGGATTGGAACCGACTGAAAGTGCAGGCCAACCTGTTGGGAACCTTCACCCGCGAGACGGTGGAGCGTTTTATTCCTCAAGACGACAAGAATATCTTCACTCCCGCCGTATTCCTCTCTTATCAACTCTTGCGTAATGAAGACCTACGCTTCAATGCTTTCTATAAGAAGATATTCCGCTTGGCCACCTTCAACGAAATACATTATGTGGAATGGGAAGAATCGTCCATCAAGCCCGAATACGCCACCCAATACAATGCAGGCTTGAAGTACACCAAGACCTTCAACCATCCTTTCTTTCGCCACATCGATGCCCAAGCAGATGTCTATTATAATGAAGTGAAAGACAAAATAATATGTACACCCAAAAGCCCGATGTTCAAGTGGACGACCTACAACCTTGGGCTGGTGAAGATAGAGGGATTGGACGTGAGTCTGGGCAATCAGTTCCAAATAAAGGAGGTTTTGCTCAATACCCGCTTGCAATACACCTATCAAAAAGCCCGCAACTATACCGACAAGACCGATACCTACTACGGCCATCAAATCCCCTATATCCCCTGGCACAGCGGCAGCGTGACCGCCTTCGCCAACTACAAGCGTTGGACACTCAACTACAGTTTCATCTATACGGGCGAGCGATACAATGCCAACGACAACATCCTCTACAACCATGTACAGCCTTGGTACACCCACGATATATCGCTCATGGGACTGTTTAAGATAAAAGACATCAACCTCAAGGCTACCATCGAGGTGAACAACCTGCTCAGTCAGGACTACGACGTGGTGCTCAACTACCCGATGCCCAAGCGCAATTACCGTTTCTCAATCGTAATGGAACTATGAAGATAAAGCCTGTACATATCATCCTTATAGCGCTTCTGTTCGTGCAATTCCATTCCTGCCGGGAAGACGAGATTATCGTCGTGGCCGACTATCAAATGATTAATGAACCGCCGAGAGAGGACAGCCGAATATCCGGTATGTACCTCTTGAATGAGGGCAATATGGGTAGCAACAAATCCACGTTGGATTACTTGGATTATAAGAATTCCATCTATGTACGCAACCTCTATCCCGAGCGCAACCCTACGGTGGTGAAGGAGTTGGGCGATGTGGGCAACGATATTCAAATCTACGGCAACCGCCTGTATGCCGTAATCAATTGCTCAAACAAAATGGAAGTGATGGACATGAAGACCGCCGAAAGGCTGGGGCAGGTAGACATCCCCAACTGCCGCTACGTGCGCTTCTACCGGGGCTATGCATACGTGAGTTCGTATGTAGGTGGGGTGCTTATCGACCCCAAAGCTCCACCCGGAGCGGTATATAAGGTAGATACAGCCAATCTTAATATTGTGGATAAAATAACCGTGGGTTATCAGCCGGACGAGATGGAAGTGGTGGGCGAATACCTCTACGTGGCCAACTCGGGCGGCTACCGTGTTCCTTATTATGATAATACCGTATCGGTAATCGAATTGGAACGTTTCAAGCAGGTGAAGAAAATAGAAGTAGGCCTCAATCTGCATCGCGTAAAGGCAGACCATAAGGGACGGCTGTGGGTAAGCTCGCGAGGCAATTACAACGACGTCGAATCGCCTTATGGCCCGGTGCCTTCCAACCTGTTTGTATTGGACAAAAAAACCGGCTACAACGAGATGATTGTAACCGACACAATAGGCATCCCTTGCTCCAATCTGGCCATTCACGGCAACTCGGTGTATGTGTACAGCAACGAATACGACCGCGAAACGCAAGAGTACACGCTTACTTATGCCATTGTCGACACCGAAACAAAAGAGGTTGTATCTCGCAACTTCATTACCGACGGTACCGATAAAGAGATAAAGATGCCATACGGGATAGCCGTGCACCCCGAAACGGGCGACATCTATGTGACGGACGCCAAGAACTACGTATCGAACGGAACGCTCTCTTGCTACGATAGTTCGGGCAAACGGAAATGGCGGGTAAGCACGGGCGATATACCGGCGCACATGGTGTTTGTACCTAGCCCCTAAACTTGCCCCCAACCCCCTAAAGGGGGCTTGCAAAGCCGCGAAACCCTAAAAGCCCCCT
>DAIREI010000078.1:0-6689 GCA_036795675.1 Bacteroidales bacterium | reverse complement strand
TTTTAATAAATTGAATACTTAGTTTCTAAATTCGCGCCGCAAAGGTAAGAAATAATTATGAATTTGCAAATCGGCGGAGCCAATTATAAATTATGAATTATGAATTAAAGTTTGGCCAACCCCAATTTACTCATTATTGCTTTTTCTATCTCAACGATAATAAACACGGCGACTCCAAGCCCGATGGGGTAGAGCCAGTCTTGCGGTGCAAGTGGCGCAGTACTGAATACATGATTCATAAACGGCAAATAGGTGATACCGATTTGAAGTACGATGAGCAGCAGACAAACCCAAAACACGGCCTTATTAGCAAAGAAATCTTTGTTGAAGGCGAATTTATTGATACTTCGGCTATTGAACAAGTGAAACATTTGCGAGAAAACAATGGTATTCAGCGTGATGGTCTTTACCATGGTCTCGCCGAAGCCTCTGTCGAGCAAATTGAGTGATATGGCTAATGTGCCCCCTCCTATTAATAAGGAGACAAACAGGATGCGCCAGATGAAGTAGCCGCTCAACAGGGGAGCTTTGGGCGAGCGCGGTGGACGCTTCATGGCATCAGGTTCTATCTTCTCGAAGGCCAGAGCCAGCGATATGGTGACGGATGTGACCATGTTTACCCAAAGTATCTGCACCGGGATAAGCGGTATCATGGTTCCGAACAGGATGCTCGCCATAATCAGGAAGCTCTCTGCTCCATTGGTGGGGAGGATGAAGAGGATGGTCTTCTTCAGGTTGTCGTACACCCGGCGGCCTTCTTCCACGGCGGCCACGATGGTGCTGAAGTTGTCGTCGGCCAATACCATCTCTGCCGAATCTTTGGTTACGTCGGTGCCCTTGATGCCCATGGCGATGCCCACATCGGCTTTCTTCAATGCGGGAGCGTCGTTCACGCCGTCGCCGGTCATGGCACAGATAGAGCCTCGCGCCTGCAGAGCTTCCACCAATTTCAGTTTATCTTCGGGAGTAGTACGGGCAAATACATCGTATTCTTCGGCTGCGTCTTCCCACTGCGATTCGTCCAACCGCTTCAGGTCGCGCCCTTGCAAGGCCATCTCACCGTTGCCGATGCCCATCTCTTTGCCGATGGCTTTGGCGGTTTCTACATGGTCGCCCGTAATCATTTTTACTTTAATTCCCGCTTCCGAGCAGGCTTTGATGGCCGTGATGGCTTCTTCCCTCGGCGGGTCAATGATGCCGGCCAGCCCGAGGAAGATTACATCATCACATATATCATTGTGATCGAGCGTCTCCTTGCCGCTGCCTACCTCTTTGTAAGCTCCGCCGATGATCCGCTGCCCTTTCTGTGCCAACTCCTCTATCTTTCTTTCCCAGAAGTTACGGTCGAGTTGGCTGACCCCTGCGTTGTACTCTTCTTTCGTAGCCATCTTGATGAGACGGTCGGGCGCTCCTTTAATAAAGATGTAGCGTTTGCCGTCGACATCCATCAACGTAGCCATATATTTGTACTTCGAGTCGAAGGGGATAGTGGCGATGCGCCGGATAGGCATCTTGCTTATTCCCGACTTATTATATAAGGTGATTAATGCGCCCTCGGTAGGATCGCCTTTTACTATGCACTGCCCCTTGTTGTCTCGGCCCAACTCGGCATCGTTGCAATAGTAGAAACAGTTGATTAATCGCCTCAATACCTGCTCTTTGTCGTAGTCGACATGCTCGCCCTTCAGTTTGATGCTTCCTTCTGCTTCATAGCCCGTTCCTGACACTTTGAATAGGTGGTCGCCGGTGTAGACCGACTTTACCGTCATCTCGTTGCGGGTGAGCGTTCCCGTCTTGTCCGAACAGATAACCGATACTGCCCCCAGGGTTTCCACCGAAGGAAGGTTGCGGATAATAGCTTTGCGCTTGGCCATATTCTGAACACCGATAGCCAGAATGATAGAGAGAATCGCAGGTAATCCTTCGGGAATAGCAGCTACCGCCAGCCCAATTACCGACATCAGCAATTCGGTAGGATTATAATGCCTGAAAAAATAACCGTAAATAAAAATGATAGCTGCAACGATAATAATAAATAGCGAGACTGTGGTTCCGAACTTGGCGGTTTGCTTTAATAAAGGAGTGGTAACGGGGTTGATGTCCGAAATCATGCGGTTGATCTTCCCAATCTCTGTGTCGGCTCCAATGGCGACTACGACGCCCTTGCCTGTTCCCGAACTGACCGTGGTGCTGGAAAAAGCCATATTTACCCGGTCGCCCAACATGGTATCGTCTGGTAATGGCTCAGGCGATTTTTCTGATGGGACGGATTCGCCTGTCAAGGCCGATTCTTCTATCTGAAGGTTGTTGGATTCAAGCAATCGGAGGTCGGCAGGCACTTTATCGCCGGGACTGAGCAGGACGATGTCGCCCACAGTGAGTTGTGTGGCATCAATTTTCTTGCGGTTGCCGTCGCGAATCACATCGGCTTTTTGCGACAGCATATTCTTGATGTCGTCTAATGCTTTCTCGGCTTTGCTCTCCTGGAAGAAGCCGATGGCGGAGTTGATAAATGCCACCAGCACAATAACTATGGTGTCAACGTAATGCCCAAGATAAGCCGTGATTAGTGCCGCGATAAGCAGCACGTAGATGAGTACGTCGTTGAAATGAGAGAGGAAACGCAGCAGGGCAGGCTTTCGTTTCTTTTCGGGGAGTTTGTTCTCTCCGTATTTCTCCAGCCGCTCGTTAGCTTCTTTTTGGGTTAATCCGGATTCTATGTCCGAGTGCAAGGAATTAGTTACGATGTCCACATCGTAAGCATAGCAATTCCCGTCTATTTTGGTATTGTTTGTGTCCATAAAGTTATATGATGATTTTACATCTATATAACTATGGAATCGGGCGAAATGTTCAAATACTATTCTTTGAGTATGGCTGTATGCTTCATATCGCGAACAATCACTTCGTCTCCAAGATCTTCATAAGCAAATATCCACGATTTTTCGAATATAGCACAGCGGTATCCCAGATTGCGCCATAATTTGAAACGGCATTTGGCATGATTAACAGGGGAGCTTAGGGAACGGATAAAAGCTCTCATTTTTGCGGTTTTGCGGAATGCCGCTTCTTCTGATAATTTTAATTCGGAGACAAGATAGAAGAACAATTCATCCATTCTATCCCATACTTCATAAGAAATAATTACTTCACGCATTTCTATAATGCTCTTTCAATCGATTATCCAGCTCGTCAAAAAAAGCATCTACGCTTACGCCTTTGCTCTCGGTTATTCCTTTTTGAAAGTCTTTTTTAGTATCAGATTCTTCAACGACTTTGGCAAAAGGCAACGTCTTAGCATAATTCAAGAAATGCTTGGCTTGAGGACTGTTATCGTTGATTATTAATGTAGTCATATTATTAAGAATGATGATTAATTATACAAAGATAATCCTTTTTCCGGCTACAGCAGATTATAAAATGTTAAATCTTTAATCCGTGTCATCCGCGTGCCATTGCCAGCATATCTTTTAGCTTCTCCATCCCCTTGCTTGCTCCTTCGGTTATTACCTCTACATTGCCGGGAACGCTTGCCGGGTTGGGGTCAATCAGGTAGATGGGTGTGCCTTTGGGAGCGTAGTGCATGAGGCTGGCGGCGGGGTAGACTTTCATCGAAGTGCCGATAATAACCACTATGTCTGCTTCGGTTACTATGCGGGCGGCTGTTTCCATCAAGGGCACGGCCTCGCCAAACCATACGATGAAGGGGCGGAGTTGGGTGCCGTCGTCGGCTTTCTCTCCCCATTCAATCCTTCTTGTGCCGTTCTCCATCACTTGGGTTTTACGCTCATTACAGGCCTTTGTCAGTTCGCCGTGCAGGTGTATTACGTTGGTGCTTCCCGCACGTTCGTGCAGGTCGTCCACGTTTTGGGTAATGACTGTTACTTTATAGTCCTTCTCCAGTTCGGCAACAATTTCATGTCCGCGGTTGGGCTTTACGTCGGCCAATTGTGCGCGGCGTTGGTTGTAAAACTCCAGCACTAATTTTGGGTCGCGATACCAGCCCTCTATACTTGCCACTTGCTCAACGGGGTATTTCTCCCACAAGCCTCCCGAATCGCGGAAGGTGCTTATGCCGCTCTCGGCGCTCATTCCGGCGCCGGTCAGTATTACTATATGTTTCATAAATAATTAATTTGATACTATAAATATGAGGATGGTTGCAAAACCATCCTCATAATATATAACTGCGAATTAATCGACCACTGCTTATTTATATAATCGGTTCGCCTATATGACAAGTACATGTTTTCGCTCCATCTGCAGAAGCATAACAAGTATCAGCAACATCTGATATACACTTAACATCAGTGCGACATACAAATGGTTGATTTACACTCGGACAATCACATTGGGTATACAGACATGTATTTGCATCTACCGTCTTTTCAATAGGATTGGTTCCTCCAATTACTTGATTCATCTTATTGGGTGATAAATCGGAAATTACTTCTTTTCTTAGATTCAATTTAATTTGTCTTTTCATATTCAATATTATTAAGAATTATTCGATACAAATATATAGCGTATTAACTAATTCAGTAAGAAAATAAATATGTTATGGAACATAGGGTAATATTTCTATCCAATAGCCGTCGGGATCTTCTATGAAGTACAACCCCATCTCTTCATTCTCAAAACAGGCCCAACCGTTTTCTTTATGATAACGGCGGATGCTCTCATAATCGCCTTCTACGCGCACGCAGAGGTGCTGCTCATTGTCGCCCAATTGATAGGGAAGTTCCCAATCGCGAAGCCAAGTCAGTTCGAGTAGGAAAGGAGATACGCCATCGCCAAGGTAGGTGATGATAAACGAATCGTCGTCGGCCTTCATCTCTTTAACGGGCTTGAATCCCAATGCCTTGTCGTAGAAGTCGAGGCTGTGCTGCAAGTTTAGTACGTTGTAATTGTAGTGGTCGAATCGTGCTTTTATTTTCATGATTAAACGATGTTTGTTTTCGCCACGGAGTGGCAGGTTAATCCAGCCCTCAAACTCTTAGTTCTTAGTTCTACAAAAGCTTGTACCTCATCGATACCCTCGTTATCATTCCCCTATGGCTTTCTTCTTCCGAGGTGTATTCGGGTTCGGGTGTAACTGATACTTCTTTGTCTCCTACTTCTAAGGTAGCCTTATAGATCACTTCGCTTTCGCCAAAGAGAGTGGCTTCTACATAGCAGGTGTATTTGCCTTTGCCTACGGGGTTTTCGTCATAGTCGGTCAAATCCCAGCCGTAGGTTTGCTTACCGCTCAATGGGGTAGCTCCCGATATGGCACTGATCATTTCGTCGGGCATATCGGCAGGGTTGGCTTTGCCTACCCATATCGGGGTGCAGGCAGGACGAGGCACATAACCTCCATCGGCGGTGAAGCTCGTCACGAAGAGGGTTTTTACAATGGCTCCGGCTTCATCTTCAATCCATACCGCCCACTGGTTGCTGCCCGGGCCGGCTTGTTTCTCATAATCGAATTCAATCTCTATCGCGGCTTTTTCGAACATTGTTCCCGGATTGAGTGAATCGTTCTTTTCTTTGTTGCATGAAATAAATGCTAATGATAAAACGGCAATAAGTGATAATGTTTTTAGTTTCATAACGGAATAATTTAAATGAATGACAAATTAACGCATTTATCCTGAATTGTACAACTTTATTCTTCGATGATTTGTTTCTAATAAACATAATTATAAAGCTAAACAAGATGAAACCGAAAACAAACGACCGATTAGATACAGCCGAAAGAAATGATTTGCCCGATTCTGAATTCGGCATTCCCGAAACCCGCGAGTTTCCCATGCCCGATGCTGCCCATGTACGCGCAGCCGAGGCCTATTTTCGCTATGCGCCCGAAGACAAGAAGCCTTCGTTGGCCCGTTTTATTCTGAAAAAAGCCAAGGAATACGGCGTAGATGTAGAGAGCGAAACGGTGAAGGGATACGCAGAGAAATAAGAGTCTGATGGTGTGCGTCTCTTATCCGTCAAATCTGCATGCATCCGTGCACCATTAACATCTTTATTCTCGGATAATCAGACTTATCGCCCTCTTTCCATTCTTTAAGACAGCCGCGCAAGTATATATTCCTTGCGGGATATTTAAGGCTATCGAAACCTCATTGCCGGCGCATTCTTGCGTATGCACTATCTGGCCTTTCAAATCATAAATAATCACTTGTTTAATTGCTTCATCTGACGACTGGATGCGGATGTATCTGCAAAAAGGGTTTGGGAATACGGAGATATTATTATTAGCATCAATTTCTTCAATATTATTCGGGTAATCGACAATAAGGCGTGCTAAAGTGAAATTGGCTGCTTCATTCATCTTGGAACTTCCGCTCAACAATAATTTGCCGTCAGATTGAATATTCATGCATTGCAGATAATCATTTTTGTCGGAGATATTCAGGTCGAAATGACCGATAGAGTTATTGAAACTATTGTCAAAACTTCCATCGGCATTGAAGCAACAAACAGAATAACCATAATCGTAGGAGGCAATATTTTTATTTCCTCCCATATAAATCTTTCCATCATTTCTTATTACTGGCTTTCCGTCCTCTCCTAGCTTTGACATATTACTTCGGTGTATTTCCTCAAATACTTCAAGCATTACTTCTTCCATTCCATGTTCTATTATTGTACCGCACAATATATAAAGCATATCCCCTAATGCATCCGCTATTTCAACTTTA